>JBBSQN010000011.1:0-63141 GCA_038257875.1 Mycobacteriales bacterium | reverse complement strand
GGGCGGCGGTGCGGAGTGGGGTTCGTGCGCTGGTTGTCTCCTCGGGGAGGCGAATCCGACCCTGGGGCAGGACCCCCGGGACGCGCGGCTAGTCGAACAGGTCGTGGACGGTCTCGGCGGTTACCGCACGACGCACCCAGACGTCGAGCTGATCCAGATCGGGGCACTCGGCGATGCGGGCACGGGCGTCGGGGGGAACGTCGATCCCACGGGCGTCGAGCACCGCCAGCACCGCCCTAGCCTCACCCGCGGCCTCGCCTTCGGCTTTGCCTTCCTCCTTGCCTGCGGCCTCGCCCTCGGCTCTGCCCTCGAAGAAGTAGCGACGGGCGAAGTCACTGCGGTACTCATACGTTCCCGTTGCCATGAGCCCCTCCAAGTAACGCTGCGCAGCCTCCGGCAACACAGCCAACACCAGATCACAGTACAGGCCACCACGATCAGGATCGACCGTCGCGAGCGCGGCGACCACCGCATCCAACACCTTGCTCCGGTCCGGATCACCCCCATGGGCGAGAGCCGAGAGCACCGCCAACTCCGGAACCCGACCCGCGTACTCGACGTCGGTCACCACCGGCACCCGATCAGGGCCCAGCACCATCGGGGTCACCACCGCACCGGGCCCCAGCTCGATCGGAGTCGCGTACCAGCCGGCGGTGGTGGCGTCCACGCAGACCACCAACAGCACCGTCGGACAACGGAACCGCCCACGCAGCGTGGCCAGGTAGACCGGCCAGCTCCAGCGTTTGTCCGGGTCCCGACCCAGCTGGACCTCGACCACCACCGCCCACACCGCCACCCCGGCCACCGACAACACCACCACCGCATCAGCCCGATACTCCGTCGGGGTCAGCACGGTGAACTCCCCGGACTCCACCTCAGCGTGCTCGAAACCCGGCAGCTGGACTCCCAGCCCGTCTGTCAGCAGCTCAGCGGCCAGCGACGGACGCTGCCGAAACATCTCGATCAACACCTCATGCAGGCTCGACGGCATACCCACGGACGCTACGGGCGACCACCGACAATCCCGGCGACACCGCCACGCGATGGCCGCAGCACCGACGCGCGATACCATCCCGCGCAGCCGCCTCGCGCCAGAACCCCCGACATCGAGGCGTCCGCCACGGTGCGATCACCCACGACACCCCGCCACCCAAGCGAGCCACCCACACCCCACCGGACCGACAACGACGAATTGGCCAGCAGGGTCATAAACGATCCCATGAGATTGGACCACTGTGGACATGGACATGGGGCGGACCCACCTCGGCGTCCAGCACACACGTGTCGAGCAGAACGCGGAACATCAGGCGGAGTCGCCCTCCGGATGCCGGTCGGCCCGCTCGAACACCGCATCCCGGGGAAGGTCGTAGATCCCTGCGTCCTCCGAGACCCGCACCATCTCGTCGAGCCCCGCAGCGCGAGATCGGCGGGACCGGTCCTGGTAGGTCAGGACATCGCCCAACCTGATGCGCCGGTGCCGACCAGGCTTGTCGAACGGGATCTCCCCCGCTTCGAGCAGCCGGACCAGCGTCGGGCGCGAGACCCCCAGCAAGTTCGCAGCCTGGCTCGTCGTGAGCACCGTGTGCTGGGGCGCGACCGTGATCGCCAGGCCCTGCGACAGGGCCGTGACGACGTCGGTGAGAACCTCATAGAGTTCTTCCGGAAGCTCGAGGTGAGTGCCGTCGTCGGCGACCAGCGCGGGACGGCCGTGGGCCTTCAGCGCAGTCAACAGGTCCGACATGCCCTGTGAGGGGCTGTCCGGCAACACAGTTCGTTCGGTCATCGTCGCACTCATGGGTCAAGGGTACGACTCAAACGAACGAAACGAAGGCTCGTCGAGCAAGATCTCCACCCGGCCGGGTGGGTTGCCGGTGCAGGTCACCCTGAGCTCGTGGGGGCTGTCGAACGACTGATTGTAGTACGGTTTGTCGTATGTCTACGCTGACGATTCGCACTGATGTCGAGGTGGAGCGAGCGCTGGAGTCGTTGACCCGGGACGGTCGGTCCCGCTCCGACGTCGTCAGGGCCGCTATCCTTGCGGCCGAACGGGAGCAGCGGCGGTCGCGCCTGCGGGCCGAGGCTGAGGCGCTCCGCGACGATCCGGAGGACGTGGCGGCGTCCCGGAGGCTCGTCGCCGAGATGGACGCCGTCCGTGCGTGGTGATCTCTATCAGCTGAAGGCACCAAGGTATGCACGCGGGCACGAGCAGGTGGGGGTTCGCTACGCCGTGGTCGTGCAGTCTGACGACCTGCCGTTGTCGACGTGGGTCATCGCGCCGACCTCGACGGGCAGGCGGGAGGCATCGTTCCGCCCGGAGATCCAGATCAACGGCGTGAAGACCCGAGTCCTCGTCGAACAGCTGACGGTGATCGACCCCGCGGTGCGGCTCGGGGAGTTCGCCGGCCGCCTGAGTACCGGGGAGATGCAAGAGGTCGACGCGGTACTGCGGGCAGTGCTCGCCCTCGACTGATCCGACGCAGATCGCCGAGTACGGCGAGCCCTGGAACGAAAGGTTGGTGCGGACGCGAATCGCGTCAGGGGGTCGGTTCGGGTGTCCAGACGAGGATTGGTGCGGTGACCGGTGTGACCGGGGAGCCGGGGTTCAGGCCGGTGACGCGGACTTCGTAGCCCCCGGGTGCCAGGTCGGTGAATCGGGTCTGGAGGCGACCGTCGCGGATTCGGGGTGTGCGGGAGGCGACGACGTGCTCGCGCTGGCCGGCGGCGCCGGCTGCGACGATCTGGATCAGGACGGCGGATGGTGGGTCGGCCTCGATGTCGACGGTCACGGGGAGATCCTCGCCGGCGAGGATCAGGTCGGGCACGGTGACCCGGGCCGGGACCGTCGCGCTGGCTCGGCGGCGCACCGGGGTGGCGGTAAGGGCTTCTTCGAGCTCGTCCAGCGCCCAGGGGTTGGCTTGGAGGTGGCCGTGGTGGTCGACGACGCGGCGGACGGTGTTGGTGTCCATCGGCAGGTCGTGGCCGATGGCTCCGGTCAGGGCCACGGTGGCGTCGCCGTAGTCGTTGTCGTCACCGACGGTGTCCAGCGTCTGTACCCCGGTGCCGGTGATCCGCAGTGTCGTCGGGGTGGGTTGGCGGACGCCGATGATGGTGTGGGTCATGGTCAGGCTCGCCGGGCGCGCTGTTTCGGCGGTGGTGAGGTCGTGGTGGAAGGTCAGGGCGTCGGCGGTCATGGTGGTGTCGAGTTCGGGCACGGTGGTCTCGTCGAGGCGCTGCAGGGCTTCGGTGGTGTCGATGCAGGCGTAGTCGGGGAGCAGCTGGTGCAGTGAGGGCAGGCTGCGGGCGAACGCGGTGAGGTCGACCGACAGCGGCCCGATGTCCTTGTGGACCCCGTTGACCAGTTGCTCGACGGCTGTCGCCGCGCCGCGATAGGGGGTGGCTAGGGTGACCAGCTTGCGGGTCAGTTCCGCGCCCCCGCACCGCTCGATGTACCAGCGGGCGATCAGCCCGCCCATGGAGTGGGCGACGAAGACCAGTCGGGCCTCGGCGCGGTCGGGGCTGCCGGCCCGCCATCGGTCCAGTGCGGGTTCGACGATCGTGGCCAGTCGTGTGGCGTTGTAGCGGTTGGACAGTCGCCAGTCGTAGGCCACCGGCAGCACGCCGCCGATCCTCCCGTGCTCTCGGAGCGAGCGCAGCCGGCGCAGCAAGCTGTCGTAGCCGGTGACCGGGGTCCAGAGCCCGGGGATGACGTGCAGGTCGGGCATCAGCTCACCCGGTGCGACGCCGTCGGGGGTGTAGGCGGGGTTGTCCGCGGCCTGCGCTCGGTACAGGGTGACGGCTTCCTCGGTCGGTGCCACCGCCTCGGCTCGACGCCCCCAGCTCCCCGCGAGGTTGGCGACCTCCAACGCGGCGGACCCGACATCAGGGCGCAGCTGGGCGTCGACAGCGGCGAGCTTACGCAGCGCGGCCAGCCCGCTGGCTCCGGCCGCGGCGGCGTGGCGATAGGCGTAGCGCCACAGGTAGCCTGGCGCTGTGGACGGGTAGCCGGCGGCGAGCAGCTCGGCGTAACGCGTGGCCAGCGCGTCCCACACCGGTGCGGCGGCCGGGTCGAACGGCCGCTCCCCGGTCCGCCGGTACGGCGGTCGCAGATGATCCGCCAGGCTCTGGTGCGCCACCCGGTACACCGCCGTACCGTCCTCGCCGTCCTGCACCACATACCGGCCCAGGCCGTCGAGCACCCAGCTGACGTGATCGCGCCCCAGCTCGGCATCGGCCAGACGCGAGGCGACCGCGAGCCACTCCTCTTCCGGGAACCCCGCACCGAACGCCCACGTCAACGCTGTGAGCATTGACCGTGCCAACCCGGCCGCGGACCTCCCCGGCACCAACCCGACCCCGGGCGTGGTGACCTGGGCCAGGTCGGTGTCGAACGCCGACTCGATCGACCACGCCAGCTCCCAGTCCGGCATCGACGTGTCGATCGGGGTGGCCCGCAACTGGTCGGTTACCACCCGGGCCAACAAGAACGGCCGATCACCCGACCCGGACGAGGCACCGACCAGCCGGTCGGCGACCGCGGCCGGGTCCATCTCCGCCGCCGCCCCGGACAACCGCGCGACCACATAGCCATGCATCGCCGCACGCCCGGACTCCCGCCGGGCCGGGTCGTCGAGGTCCAGCACGACCTCGGCCTGCAACACCTCCAGCAGCGACGTCGGCTGCTCCGTGCGGGTCACCGGACGGGTGGACACCACCACCGACGCATACCGGGCCAGGCGTGCCAGCAGGTCGGACGCGATCGTGAACGTCTCGCCACGAGCCTCGTCCAGGCCGTCGACGACCAGCACTGGTGGGCGCCCGCCGTCGTCCGCGACTCGTTGCAGCGCCCCGATCAGCTCATTCGCGTTGCGCCGACCCCGCTCACCCTGCGCCACCACACCCGACCGGACGAGCTGGCCGTCCAGCTCCTCGGCCATCCGGTCCACGGTCAACCCTCGGGCGTGCACGTGCGCGGCCACCGACCGCTCCCCGGGATCGGCGTGCTCCCACTGCCCAGCCGCAACCAGACGCTGACGCTCCTCGGGGTTGGAAAGGGATACCACCCGCCCCACAACCGCGGATTTCCCCGTGCCCGCCGACCCGGTCACCACCCGCACTCCCGGCACACCTGCCGTCACCCAGGAGGCGACCGTGTCCACCTCGGCCTCTCGGCCGGTGAACCACGACCGGTGGTCCGCGCTCGTCCCGCCCCGCGCGGCCCGCAGCAGGTGCTCGACGACCTCCTCCGGGGCGCCCTCGTCCCACAGCGGGTTCGGCAACATGTACGAGGAGCTGCCCCGGCGCAGGAAATCCGGGTGCTGATCTTCTCCCGTCCAGTCCTCCAGGATCGCTTGGCCCAGATCTTCACCGCTGATCAGCCGGTTGTGCCGCGACCATCGCACCTGCTTGTCCGGCGACCGCGGCCCGTCTCTGAGTAGCTGCAGTAGCGCCGCGCCGAATGCCCCGTCGCGCGCCCCGATGTCGTCCTTCGAGCAGGACACCAGGATTCCGAACCACACGTGCTCGGCGTCGTGGGGCAGCTCCTCCAGCAATGCTGATGCCACCACACTGGCCTCGGCCACACCGGTGCCAGCCTGGCAGGTGTCGATGATGAACAGCAACTGGTTGGCACCCGACTGGGTGCATTCGGCGATCACATCAGCAGCGTTGACCTTGCCGCGATCGTCGCTGGTCTGCAGCAACAGCCGCGTCCCGGACGCCACCCCGTGCCCGCACCACAGCAGAACCAGCGAACCACGGGCCGCGCAGCCGGACACCGCCTTGAGATGCTCCCGGATCTTCGCCTCGTTGGCGTCGAGCAGCGGCTCCCCCGCGAACTCCCCGCTGAGCGCCTCGGCCACCGCCGTGACCTCGGCGACGGCGTGCTCGAGTCGCGGGTGACCCTCGTACACGTCGATACCGATGCCTACGAACCGGCCCGCCCGTTGCTCCGCCACCCAACCCACCCCTCGCCCGAACTCGTCCCTCGGTAGGATCGATCTCGCGTCCGTCACGTTAGCGTGGCGCATTGCGTGTCCGCGTCGCCACGGTGTGTCACAGTTCGAGCACGAACAAGACCGGGTTGCGCAAGGTGACCGGCTCGGCCCCGTTCGGAGGGTTTCCCGACTGCCGGTTGCGGCCACTGGCCGGTGGTCAGACCAGTTGGTAGGCCTGGAGTCGTTGGTCGAGCTGGATGACCGCGGGACTGTTCTGCCAGGGCTGCATCCGGGCGCGGACGGCGGTGATCTCACCGGTCAGCCGGGGTGAGCGGTTCTGGACGGCGAGATCGGCTGCCTGTTCGAGGTTGGCCGCGGAGTGCTCGACCTCGCGGCACTCCAGCCGGGCCCGCCCGAGGTCGACGATGGTGAGGGCCGTGACGCGCACGAAGCGGGGGTCGAGCGTGGCCAGCGACGCCTCGGTGGCCGAGACGGCGTCGGCCGGTCGATTCAGGTGCAACAGGCACTCGCCCCGTTTGCTCGCGTGCACCCCCTCGTCGTAGTAAGGCAGGCATGAGGGCTGCCCTGCGTTGGCCGCGATAACGGCGCGAGCGGTGTCCAGCTCGGCCAGGCACGCCGTCTCCTGGCCGTCCCGGGCATAGGCTCGGGCTGTCGTGTCCGCGATCGAGGCGCGCAACAGCTGGTCGTCGGTGCGCTGCGCCCAGTTCTGGGCGGCCACGGCATGGTCGATGCCGACGCGCGGCCGGCCCTGCCAGGTCGCCAGCATGCTCGTCTGATCCAACACCCGTGCAGCGAGGGCGATGTTCTGGGCCTCGTGGGCGGCGCTGCGGGCCTGCTCGTAGTAGAAGGCGGCGCTGGCGAAGTCGTTCACGTTGTAGTAGAGCCACCCGGCGACGCGGGACTGGTCGGCGTAGAGCGACAGCAGCCGCGGCCGCAGCTCCGCCGGGCACTCGGCGAGCATGCTCGCGGCCAGGTCGTGCTGGACGAGCACGACGTCCAGCACGGCCCGCGGGCCCACCGCGTCATCTTGACGGATGCAGCACGTCAGCATCTGCTCCATGTGCCCGATCACGGCGGCGTCGACCCGGCGGGGTGCCTTTACCGCGGCGGCCAGACGCTGTTCGTCGTCGGGGGTGAGGGTGGCGAGCACTGGTACGGCGACGCCCGTGGTGACGCTGAGTCCGAACGCCCGGAGCACCGTACGACGGTCCATGGTGGGAGCCCAAGTAACGATCAGGTCGACGAGCTGGCGTACGACGGCATCCCGCTGACGGGCGGACATCTCCAGGATGCCATCCGCGGCCCCGATCCGGCCACCCGCGGCGACGGTGAAGGGCTCGGGCACGAGCAGGCGACCCACCGTCGCAGCCGGGTCCGGCAGGGCAACCGCCGTAGGGATGGTGCTGGTCTCCTCCGCGGGCGGGCCCAATGCGGCATCGGTGTCCGGTGACGGCTCGTCGGACTGCTCCGGTGATTCGGCGGTGGTCGACGTCGTCGAGTCGAGGTAGCTGTAGTCCTCCCCTTTGTACAGATCACCGGCGTTGCACTGGTAGAGCAACGCCAGCTTGTTCAACGTCGCGACCGACGGCCTGCGCCCGCTCGGCGCCGGCCAGATCTCCCAGTAGGAGATCTGCTTGCCTGTCTTCGGCGCCTCCGCGTCGGGCCATTGGGTGTTCCACCGCTCGGCCACCTGGCCCTGAGTCCAGCCGTGGGCTATCCGGAACGCCACCCGGGCGTTGACCCCCAGTTCACGACCGACCCGCTCGGCGATCTCCCGGTAGGTCCGGCCCTGCCGACGCAGCTCGACACACAGCCGCTCCACCTCAGCCCGGCTCTTCGATTGTCTGCTCACGCATGCTCCCTGCAAGGCGTCCCTGTGCTGGTGTTCGACGGTGACCACGTCGCAGCCAGCCTTCTCCCTGGTCGTATAGAGATTGTGACCGGCCTCGCGGGTTCAGCCGTTCCGGTGGGACAGCTGAGCCCGGTAAGCGGGGCCGGCCTCGGTGCGCCAGTCGCCCCCATCCGCAGCCGGCGGTCTGCTCCCAGTGCGGCGGACGTCAGGGGCCGCACCGTGATCACAGCCCTCGTTCCGGTCAACCTACGTCGTTGACCCATCGGGGGTACACCACGCGCGCCGGGGTCCGAAAGACCCCGCCCGCCCTGGGTTCACCCCACCAACCGGGGATCCGCTGAAGTGGCCGTGGCGGCTCACCGCCGCGGCGATGGATCTGTCGCTGGCGGTGGCGGCTTAGCTGCCGGGGTCGGCACCGTGACTCCGCCACGACGCGAGTGGCCATCACCGCCCGGTACTGGGTGCGACCGCCGTGGCTGGCGATGTCCCGGCACACCACGCTCGGATTCCGCCCGATCTGCTCGGCGATCACCCAACCCTCGAGCCGCTCGGCGATCCCCGGGAGACCTCTTCCCGATCGACCTCGGTCAACATCCTGCGCAGATCCACGCGGTGGCTCCTGCTAGTTCGATGGTACCGACGATCTACACCAAGATCAATTGCTACGAGCGGTTGGGGTTAAGGGTGGCTACGAACCGTCACCGGAGCCGAGCAGTTCTGCGCCATCCGCAGCTATCCCGCCACCGCCTCCAAACAAGGCATCCACTTCTTCGCAGCACTCACCACCCTCGCCGAGGGACGCCTCTGGCTGCCCACGAGCACCTGACATCACATCACGTGATCTTCCGGACCTGACCAGCTACGGGCTAATATACCCCTATGGGTGAGCTTAGTTCCAAAGCTAGCGGTATGTTCAGTTGGCACCGTGGCCGCTTGTTGGCTGCCGCCGCAGTAGGATTACTCGGCGCCGGTTCTGCTGCTGCGGCGCTGTCTGGGCAATCCGATCCGAGCTTGTTGACTGTGGCCTTGTGGTTATGCGTTGCAGTGGGGTCCTTCGCGTTGGGAATCGTCGAACTGATTCAGGCCAGGCTTGAGTATGCCCAATCAACTAGCCGTGTGAAGGACGAGACACAACGTTTGCATCAACTACGACTCGCTGAGCTTCGCGCGCACTTCGAGCCCCGAGCACGGGGTGTGTTACCGTTCGGACCGTTGTCAGGCTGGTATTTTTGTGGACGAGTGCGAGCATTGTCAGAGATAGTGATATGGCTGACTGACGCCCACGGCGATGGTCGTGCGCGAGTTGTGACGGGAGGTCCAGGCTCAGGAAAATCAGCATTGCTCGGCCGCTTGGTAGTGATGTCGACCCTCGAACTTCGCGGTCGTGTTCCGCGAACAGAGATTGAACGAACGTCAGCGGAAACGTTGTGCCCGGTGGGGGCAATTAGTGTTTGTGTTCACGCCCGACGACGCACCGTGGACGAGGTTGCAGCTGCAATTTCCCACGAGATGGGCATTGACGCGATGAATACCAACTCATTATTGGTGGCCCTGTCAGACCGGGAATCGTCGCCGCTTCTGGGTGTAGTGATTGACGCTATCGATGAGGCTGTCACACCCGATCGCCTGGTCAGGGATCTGCTGGTCCCTCTTGCTCGGATGGCCGAACAAGCTAGCGTGCGGTTGTTGATAGGCACACGACCGGGGTTGGATCGACGGTTTGTTCGAGCGTTCGATAGAGATGCTGTGGAAATCGATCTCGACGACGCCTGCTACCTCGATCCCGACGACATCGTTGCCTACGCCGAACGTCTCCTTCTTACAACAGACGAAGACGGCAACCTGAATTCCAGTGTTCGACTGAGGACGCCGTACCGCCAGCGACCGGAGCTGGTCGTTACAGTCGCCCGAGCTATCGCCGATCAGGCTGGTCGCAGCTTTTTGGTGACGTACCTGTCCAGTCTGGCACTTCTCCAGGCGCCTAGGATAGTCGACACGACGCAACCTGGTTGGGAGACCGAGCTACCCCACAACGCTGGCGAGGCGGTAGATTACTATCTCGACCGGTTCGGGACAGATAGAGCGCGAGTCCGCGACCTGCTCACGCCGCTAGCATTTGCTGAGGGCGACGGGATCGGTAACCCAGAGGTCTGGGCCAAGGTCGCCACTGTCCTCGGAACGGCAACCTACGTCGCTACCGATGTAGCCTGGCTGCTTTCTGAGACCACTGCGTCCGATCTCTTGAGCCGGGTAGAGAACGAGGACGATGTGACCGACCCGGTGACTTACAGACTCTTCCACGAGGCGCTCGCAGAGTACTTCCGTGACAATCTCACATCACGGATGAGCCGTCAAGCGGTCTCTCGGGCGTTCGCAGAAGTTCTCGTCAAGATAGTACCAACGAGACTTGGCCAGAGTGGCCGACAATGGTCCAAGGCAGACTACTATACGCGCACCTATCTGGCGGTTCATGCTGCCGCGGGTGGTATGTTCGACGACCTGGTCTGTGACTTTTCGTTTCTTGCTGTAGCGGAACCGAGCCGGCTGCTACAAGCGTTGCCCTCGGTCCACACCGCGCAGGGTCGGCGGATGACCGAGGCATTGACGCGTATCGGTCGGCAACTGCTGTCGTTTCCCGAGTCTGAGCGGATCCCCTACCTGCAGCTTGCTACCCGTAAGTCCGGATATGCTGAGCTAGCTGACCAGGCCGATTCTCTTTCCTCCGGTCGTCCATGGTCAGTCCCGTGGGCGCGTTGGACGACACCGGCGGCCGGTCGAACCATCGGCCACCACAGCCTCTACATCCAAGACTTGTCCTTGATGCCTCTTCAAGGACGGGTCATCGTCGCCACAGCCGAGCAAGGTGCGGTTCGTCTCTGGGATCTGAAATCAGGGAGATCAGCCGGAGAGTTCGTGGCAACAGAGTTTACTGACATCGTGTCGATGACGATCATAGCGACGGACCAGGGTCCGCAGGTCGTCACCGGACACATCGACGACACCATTGTGTTCTGGAACCCCATTGACGAGAGCAGAATCGTGCGAAAAACGAGGAGCACACGGGGACGAGAACTCGTTTCCTTGGCCCACGACTTGCTGCTCTCAGACGGCCCAGATGGCAGCTTGATGTTGTGGAAGGCAAGCAACACCTCGCTTATGGCGAGCATCGCTGTGCCCGGGGGGCTGTGCTGTGGGCAGCTGGCCGTGTGGGTAGCACGGACTTCGCCGTGCTACATCATTACGAACAAAGAAGTGTCTACCTTTGGAATCTGAGTACACAGGAAAGTATCGGTGAACCTTTAACCTACCACAACGAAGTGTCCCTTTGGGAGTGCGCCATCGGCAGCGTTTATGAAGCACCTGTGGTATTTACGGCCTTCGCAGGTAAGTCGTGCCTTGTTCCGGACGGCTTAAATTGCTGTTTGCGCAAGATTGATTCGTGGCCTGACGTTATGTACGCTTTCCCTGGACGGCTTACCGCTATGTCGGTCGCTATGAATTCCACGGCCGAAGGGACAATCATTAGTATTGGGGATGTGCTTGGTAAGTTCAGCCGTTTCATCTTGAGCAACGACCGCTTTGTCTTGGCGGCAACGGTTGAGGCTCACGATGGCGGCGTTGATAACCTGGCGTTCTCGAGCCACGATGGTCGTCTAGTAGAGATTACCGGTGGAAGAGACGGAGCTGTACGACTCTGGCAGACCTTGCCCGAGACGACCTCGGAAATGGCGCTGAGGATGGATAGCCACACTCACGTTGTCACCGAGGTCGGGTCGCGCCAAGTGTTGGTGGGGCCTGGGAAGAACGGAGGGCTGAGTGCATGCGATGTGACTACTGGCACGAATTTTGATCTGCTTAACGGCTTAACTGAGCGTCTTTCATCGCGAATGGCTAACGCATCAGTGGCCTGCCGGGTTGGCGACTGTTCCATCATGATTGTCGGTTATGATGATGGGACGCTTGCGGTATTGAATCTAGATGAGGAAACCGTACTTGATGAAATTACCGTCTCAGACTCTTCCGTGGAGTCTTTAGGTGTGGTTACCTCAAGCGGACCGCCTGTCGTTGTCTGCGCCACTGCTGATGGAGCGATCTCGTCTTACAATCTGACCGATCGGAGTTGGATAGCCAGAACAAACCATCTTTACGACTCATCATTCGCAATGAAAATAATCGACTTCGAAAATCGGCGAGTTGGCGTGACGTCAGGCTATGATATCTCAAGTGGTTTAATGGTCTTCCGCATATGGGATATCGACGCCGGGATTGTCATTGAAGAAAACTTCGCCACCTTGGAGGCGGATGACCGTCTTTTTGGACGGCACGAGATTTTGCCCATGGCGACTGGGTATGTCGACGGGCAGGCTGTCGTGGTATGCGTGGGGGGAGGCTCGGCAGTCCGCGTCTGGGACCTGCGATCCGGAGAACTGATTAGGACTGGTTTCCTCGCAGACGGTCACCAGATGGTCCTACATGATGTGTCGATCGGAAGGCTGTGCGGCCACGACGTCATCATTAGCGGTGGATACGCTGGCGCCCTGTCGATCTGGAATCTTCGCGGAGATATTTTTTCGATTGTCGAGATCGGTCATTCAGTGAGCAGTTGGTGGGCTATACCGCCAGGCGGACTAATTGTCAGCGGCCACCATGGAACGGTGAGACTTGACCTCACCGAAGGATTCTTGATGAAAAGGTTTGGTTCTTTGTCATGAAGCTGCGCCGCACTCTGATGACGTTCGGCGACTACTTCGCGTCGGTCTTCCCTAGTCATATAGAGTTGTGGCCAACTATTCTGGCTTTCCGTTGATAGTCAGGCCAGTTGGTAGGCCTGGAGTCGCTGGTCGAGCTGGATGACGGCGGGGCTGTGCTGCCAGGGCTGCATGCGGGCACGCACGGCGGTGATCTTGCCGGTCAGTCGGGGTGAGCGGTTCTGCAGGGTCAGGTCGGCTGCCTGTTCAAGGGTGGCAGCGGCGTGCTCGACGTCGCGGCACTCCAGCCGGGCTTGCCCCAGGTCGACGACGGTCATCGCCACGTTGCGCACGTAGCGGGGGTCGAGCGTGGCCAGCGACGCCTCACTGACCTCGACGGCATCGGCCGGTCGGTGAAGCTGCAGCAGGCACTCGCCTCGGATGCTCGCGTGCAGTCCTTCGCCGTGATCGGGCAGACAGGAGGGTTGCCCGGCGTTGGCCGCGATGAGGGTGCGGGAGGTGTCCAGCTCGGTCAGACACGCCGTCTGCTGGCCGTCCCGGGCATAAGCCCGCGCCGCCGTGTCCGCGATCAAGGCGCGCAGCAGCTGGTCGTCGGTGCGCTGCACCCAGCTCCGGGCGGCTACGGCGTGGTCGATACCGAGCCGTGGCTGGCCCTGCCAGATGGCTAGCTGGCTCAGTTGGCACAGCGTGAAGGCAGCCACGCTGGCGTTCTCAGCCTTGTGAGCAGCGCTGCGGGCCTGCTCGTAGTAGAAGGTCGCGCTGGCGAAGTCGTTCATGTTGTAGTAGAGCCACCCCGCGAGGCGGGACTGGTCGGCATACAACGACAACAACCGCGTCCGCAGCGCCGCTGGACACTCCGTGAGCATGCCCGCAGCCAGGTCACACTGGGCTAGCACGACATCCAGTACTGCCTGTGGGCCCACCGCAGCCTCTCTGTGGACACAGTGGGTCAACATCTGCTCCATGTGGCCGACCACGGTGGCGTCGACACGGCGGGGCACCTGGACCGCAGCGGCCAGGCGTGCCTGGCCATCGGGGTCCAGGCTGCTCACGACGAACGGCACTCCGGCCGATGCGGCAGTGCCCCAGCCGAGTGCCTGGAGCACGGTACGACGATCCATATGCGGAACCCAGGTAGTGATCAGGTCAACGACGATGTCGCGTTGACGGGCGGACAGCCCCAGGATGCCATCCCCCGCCCCGATCCGCTCACCCGTCGCCACGACAACGGGCTTCGGCACGATCAGAGGCCCCCCGGTCGCCGTCTCCGGTTCCGGCCGGACAACCGACGCGGGAACGGTGCTGGTCTGCACGGCGGTTGGGTCCACCGCGGTCTCGGCGGCCGGTGACTGCTCGGTGGACCGCTGCGAGGTTCCGGAGACCGAGGCAGCCGGGTCGAGGTGGCCGTAGTCCTCGCCGTCGAACAGCTCACCGGCGCTGCACCGATACAGGAACGCCAGCTTGTTCAACGTCTCCCGCGACGGCCTCCGCCCACTCGACGCGGGCCAGGTCTCCCAGTAGGAGATCTGCTTGCATGTCTTCGGCGCCTCCGCGTCGGGCCATTGGGTGTTCCACCGCTCGGCCACCTGAGCTTGGGTCAGGCCGTGCGCCATCCGGAACGCCACCAGGGTGTTGACCCCCAGCTCGCGACCGATCCATGTGGCGATCTCCCGGTAAGTCCGGTTCTGCCGGCGCAGCTCGGCGCACCGTTGCACCACCTCACCCCGGCTCTTCTGTTGTCTGCTCAACGCACGCTCCTCGCGGACGCCCCACCGTCCGGTGACGTTCGACGGCGGCCACCTCGTGGCCAACCTTTCCTGTTCGTAGGGTTGTGAGCGGCCGTAGCTGGTTAATCCGTTCCGGTGCGACGGTCGAGCCCAGCAACGGGCCGGCATCGGTGCACCGGTCGCCGCCACCCCGTCCCGGCGGACGACAGAGACCCCACCATGATCACAGCCCTTGTCCGGGCGAGCCTACGTCGTTCACTCGTCGGAGACACACCACGCGGGCCGGGGTGCGCAAGACGTCATAAGGCCTGGATGTCCACACCACCGGCAGAGGCCTTCCTCCAGTCAGATGTGTCACTTCCCCGCCCGTCGTTCACGCTCCACCATGACGATCAACGGGTTGCGTGGTCGGTTCCGGTGTCGGCGGCTGGCACGTTCATGACGTGTCCATCACCCGGTGGTCCGGTGAGGCTGCGCCGCTCCCGGCCCCGGACCGTGCGTCACGATGTGTCTGACCGGCAACCCCTCGTGACGTGGTGGTGGGCAGCTCATCGGTGTATGTCGAGGAAGGAAAGGAGCACACCGACTCCGATGAGCACGGTCAGTGCGGTGGTCGGGCTGAGCTCGACCGTTCCCCCACGGTCGCTGGTCGGCCACCGCACTGGCCCGAACCCGGAACCGACCCGGGACAGACACCGGAAGCCGGCTGGTCCCAGGTGAAGGAGGCAGTCTGATGGGCGTCGCGCCAAGCACAGGGGAGCCGAGGGACGGGGCCAGGTCCGACGGGCTGGCCTGGTCGGGGAGGTGACAGTCATGAGCTCCGTCGTGCAGTCCGTCGTGATCGGGGTGCTGGTGGTCTGGGTGCTGGTGTTGACCGTGCTGGTGTGGCGGCGGTGTCGTGAGCCGTGGCATGACGACGTCGAGTGCGCGGGCCTGCTCGTTCTCCTCCAGCGCGGATAGGCCGATGGCGAGGCTGTTGGCCGAGGCCAGGGTGTGGGGGTGGTCCTCGCCGAGGATCTGACGGCGCCGGGCGAGGGTGTCCTCGTCCAAAGCGCGGGCCCGCGCGTGCTCGCCCAGAGCGCGCAGGTCGATGGCGAGGTTGTGGGCGGAGGCAAGGGTAGAAGGGTGGTCCTCGCCGAGGGCCTGGCGGCGTCGGGCGAGTGTGTCCTCGTCCAGGGCGCTGGCTTGTTCAAGCTCACCCGACAGACGCAAGTTGATAGCAACACTGTGAGCCGAGGCCAGAGCAAGGGGGTGCGCATCACCCAGGATCCGGCGGCGTCGGGCGAGGGTGTCCTCGTCCAGGGGGCGGGCCCGCTCGAGCTCGCCCGACAGGCGCAGGTTGATGGCCACGCTGTGGGCCGAGCTCAGGGTGGCCGGGTCGTCCTCACCCAGGATCCGGCGGCGTCGGGCGAGGGTGTCTTCGTCCAGAGCGCGAGCCCGCTCACGCTCGCCCGACAGGCGCCAGGTGATGGCCACGCTGTGGGCCGAGCTCAGGGTGGCCGGGTCGTCCTCACCCAGGACTCGGCGGCGTCGGGCCAGGGTGTCCTCGTCCAGGGCGCGGGCCTGCTCGTACTCGCCCAGATTGGACAGAAGGGTGGCAAGATTGCTGGCCGAAGACAGGGTGTCGGGGTGGTCGTCTCCGAGACGGGCGCGGTCGAGGTCGTGAGCGCGTTCGCGCAGCGGGCGTGCGGCGTGCAGTTCGCCCCGGATGTGCAGGTAGCAGGCGGTGCGGTCAAGTAGCCAGGACACCTGGTCGAGTGCCGGGCTCAGGGTGCGGGCGGGGTCGGTCGCCGCCAGGACGTGCGGGAGCAGCCGCCGCCAGGCCGGCCACGTCGCCGGGTCGTCCCCTGGGTCCGCCGGCGCCGCAGCACGCAGCACCCGGACCACCGTCGCGGCCCACCCACCGCAGGCCGAGGCTGTGACGTCGTGTTGGGTGCGGGCGCGCAGCAAAGCTGCTGGCACCCGATGCAGCTGCACGCCGGAGGGTGTCGTGTGAGCCATGCCGCGGTGACGCAGCACCCCAGTGCGCGCGGCCAGCGCGAGCGGGTCGACGACGATGCCGGCCAGCAGCGTCGGTAGCTGATCGGGCTGCTCGGCAACCACCGTCAGCGGCACCGGTTCGGGGCCGAGCCAGGCGACCAGGGTCAGCAGCTGCAACGCGGCCGGATCGTCGTCGGCGAGCCGGTCGAACGCGACCGCCCAGGACGCGGCCAGCGACACCGGGTATCCCCCGGCGCCGTTGTGAGCCAGGACCTGTTCGGTGCGTTCGTCCAGCAGGGTGAGGTAGGCCTCGACCGTGAGGCCGGTGGCGGACAGCAGCCCGGCGGCCTGGTCCACCGCCAACGGCAGGTCCCCAACAGCCTCGGCCACCCGCCCCGCGTCGGACTCGTCGAGGTCGGGTAGCCGGGAGCACAGCAGCTGCACCGACTCGGCGCGGGTGAACTCCGTCACCGCGACCGCGGCACCGAACCCGGTCCAGTCCGGGTTCCGTGAGGTGATCACTACATGGCCCGGCCCGCCGGGGAGGAACCGCGACAGCGCGGCGGGGTCCTCAGCGTTGTCGAACACCAGCAGCCACCGCTCGCGACCCCGCAGCGCTCCGAACAGCCGTGCCACCGCCACCTCTGCCTCATCGGCGGCGGTGGCCAGGTCGAGGGCGTGGGCCAGCTCGGCCAACCGGTCCGGGACCAGCGTCGGATCCTGCGCCGGGACCCACCAGGCCACGTCGTACTCGCCGCCGAACCGGTGGGCGTACTCGATCGCCACGGTGGTCTTCCCCACCCCGCCCATACCGTGCACCGCCTGGACTACCGCTGGATTCCCTGCGCGCAACGCCAGCCGCAACCGGGCCAGCAGATCCTCCCTGCCGGTGAAGGCCGCCGAGCGTGCCGGAATCCCCCAGACCCGAACAGGAGGTCTCTCCCCGGCCCGTGACCGAGGCAGCCCGGTCAGCGCGTGCAGGACCGCGGTCTCCAACTGATCCGCTGACGACACCGTCGCGATCGTGACACCGCTGCCGTGCAGCCGGTCCCGGAACCCGTCCTGCCGGGTCCCGTACTCCGGGTCACGGAACAGCCCCGCCGGACCCTCGGTCTGCTCGTCGAGCAGGAACACCAACCGCGGCACCCCGGCCTGCGCGGCGGCCTCGAACTCCAGCTCGCTGTAGGACACCTCCGGGCGGTCCCACACCGGCGACCCGTACCGGAACCCGGCGACCAGCACGAACACCTCCGCCGCAGCGACCGCGTCCCGGCACACCTGCGCCGGCGTCGCATCAGCTGCGGGGAAGTACGCCATCTCGACCACCGCGTCCCCCGCCCGGGACACCGCAGATTCCGCTGCCGCCACGAACGACCGCCCGACCGGGAACCGCGCCAGCTCCGAGGTGTGACTCAGGAACACCCGCCGCGGCAGCTCTCGGGGCTCGGCCATGACCCACAGCATCTCAGCCACCACCGCAGCAACACAGTGAACCGCTGGCTTCGGCCCGGCTTAAGATCAGGCACGACCCAGCCTCGCAACGACCGCACAACCACGGGAAGCAGCTGCGCCGGTGGATTGACCAGCACGATCACGGTGTCGAGGAGGAGACAACATGATTGAGTGGAGCTTCCGACTGATCCTCACTGGTATCGAGCTCACCGACAGCGACCTCGATGCGCTCTTCGCAGCCGGTTGCGACGATGCCACGTTCTCCCGTGAGCGCGACGGAAGCATCCATGCTCTCGTCGACCGTGCCGCCGATTCCCCCGAGACAGCTGTGCTCACGGCGATCGTCGAGATCGAGGCGGGCGCGCACATCGGTGCTCGTGTCGTGCGGGCGACCACAGAGGACGACCGGCTCACGGCCGCGGAGATCGCCGAGCGCCTCGGTCGCACGCGCCAGAACATCGGCCAGCTCATCCGGGGTATCCGGGGTCCGGGTGGCTTTCCCGCTCCGATCGCCCGGCAGGTCTCGCCGAACCCGCTGTGGAACTGGAGTGAGGTGGCCGGGTGGTTCCAGGCCTACGACCCGGCGTCTGTGGCCGTCGATGACGGACCCAAGATCTCGCCGGACTTCCTCGCGGAGGTCAACGACCACCTCGATCTGCGGGAGCGTCGTCGGAATTTCCCCGATGCGCCCTGGCGCCCGAAGCTCGCCGAAGCCCTCCCTCTCGTCAGCTGACGACTCTGGTCTGTCAGCCTTGATCGGCAAGGGAGGAAGTCGCCTGGCCAGCGGTGGAATCCGCTGACTGCACATGACCGTTGGGGTACTGTAGGGGTATGAGTGTGCCGCTGGAGGACGTTGCCTTCACCGAGTTCATCCAGCATCCCACCGCCGCCACCGGGCGCCTTGCCTCTGTGCGCGCGCTACGGCTACGGCGACGCGACGCCGAGGACCTCGTCGTCATGTCAGCAGCTCGGGCCGAGCATGAACGAGAGGTCATCGAGCTCACCGCCCGTCTGCTGAGTTCTCTGGTCCGCCACGCCGGGGGGCACGCACTTCTCGAGGAGCTGCTGCCCGAGGTCCTGCCCTGGATACGGTTCCTCCCCGCTGCCGACCTCTCCATCCTGGTCCAGGAGTTCATCGACGTCACCGAGGCCGCCGCATCGGTCGACAACGTGGCCCCGATCGCTCAACTGCTCCTCGAGTGGCGGCACACCGCCGAAGTGCACGCCGATCCGCAACTGCACGCTCTACTGTTGACACCCCGCGGAGAGGATCACGGCCCGGTCCTGCCTCCTGACCTCGAGGACGGCGAGTGAGTCCCAAACGTGGCGATCGTGCTGCTCCGCCGCGCGTCGGCAAGGAATACGACATCCGCTTCGACAACGCCGAAAGCGCCAAAGGCTGGGATGAGCTTGCTCGCGCGGTGCCCGCGAATCTGCGACGCGCCTTCGAGACCATCCGCGCCACTCCTCGGCCGGCTAACTCCACTGAACGGCACCACAGGCTGCGCGGTAGTCTCTCCACCGGAGGTCGCAGAGGAGCCGACCTGGAGCAGTGGCAGTTTGAGGTCACCGGAGGCGGACGTATCTGGTATCTGATCGAGGATACGACTCGTACCGTGTGGGTCACCTACGCTGGAACTGGGCACCCGAAAGCAACCGACCGCTGAGGCCGAGCCGAGTTACTCGTCTACGCCGTAGAGCCGGGCCCAGTTCGCGCGGCTGGTGAGTTGTCCCATCTCCTCGCGGTACCGCTGCGCCGCCGCCGGGCCCTCGGACATGAACCGGCGCAGTGTCCGAGCCCCGCGTCGGGCGAGCTTCAGTGCCAGTGCGCGGTTGCGGGTGCGCACCCGGAAGCCCTGCTCAGACATGTCGGTGACGACGGCGCGCTCGAAGTTTGACACGTGCCACCAGTGTGCGTCACCGGCGGGCACGAAACCCGTGGGGTTCACTGAGCGGCCGATGAGGTGGTAGACGGCGCGCTTGAGCCAGGTGAGCCGCTCGCGGCCGGGCGGGTTCCTGGCCCGAACCACCGCCAGGTCACGGAAGTCCGACACGTGACCTGACAGTTCCGACATGGGGTGCATGACGGTCTCCGGGTACGCAGCTCGGATCCGGCGGATTTCCGCGGCGGCCGCGGCGGAGCCGTCGCGCAGGATCTCCGGGCCGTCCAGGAAGTCCTCGACGGCCTGCAGCAGCGTGGCCGACAGGCCGTAGTGCATCGCGACGAGGTACTGCGCGAGCAGCTGGCCGATTTTGCGGGTGATGCGTCGGGCGGAGAAGTCGGTGTGCAGTGCCGCGGTGATCAGGCCGTTGCGCAGGTTGAAGTACCGGTGCCACTCGTCCCAGTCCTTCCACCCGAAGTCGGCGTGCCACACCCCGGCGCCGGGCAGCGCGACCGTCGGATAGCCGTGCGCGCGGGCCCGGTAGCCGAACTCGATGTCGTCCCACTGGAAGAACAGCGGCAGCGGGTAGCCGATCGCGCGCACGATCGCGGCCGGGATCAGGCACGACCACCAGCCGTTGTACTCGGTGTCGACGCGGCGCTCCTGGTTGATCGGCAGGTCGTGCTCGTCGAGCCCGAGCAGGTCCTGGTCGCGCAGTGCACCCGGCATCGGGATGCCGACCGTGAGCTGTTCGGGGTCGGCGTACTCGGCGGAGATGTGCAGATGGGTGGGGTGGAGCAGGTTGAGCATCTGCCCGCCGACGATCGTCGGGTGCGTGGTGCTCGCCGCGAACGCGGTGAGCCGGATGAGGATCTCCGGTTCCAGCAGCACGTCGTCGTCCATCAGCAGGACGTCGGAGTGCGTGTCCGGTTCGCCCGCGGTGGCCTCGAACAGGCCGCGGCTGAAGCCCCCGGCCCCGCCGAGATTGGGCTGGCGCAGGTAGCGCAGCCGCTCGCCCAGCGCCGCGGCGACCGTCGCGAAGCGGGGGCGTGACTCGAGCGGATCGCTGCCCTGGTCCACGACGTAGACCGTGCCGACCGTCCGCAGTGCCTGCGGGTCGTCGGCGAGGGCCTGCAGCGTGTTGAGGCAGTCCTCGACGCGGTTGAACGTGCAGATGACGACGTCGGTGCGGGGTACCGGGTGGAGCGTGGCCACGCTCCACCGCACGCCGGTGACGGTCAGCTCACCGGTCTCGGTGGTGAGCTCCAGCCACATCCCGCCGCCGTCGACGAAGCGGTCGACCGGCGCCGTCAGCCGGATCGGGAGCGCGTCAGCGTCGTGGACGTCGCGGGCCGCGACGATGCGCCACACCTTGTTGGTGTCCGAGGCCATGACGCGCACCCGGCCGGTGCCGGTGACGACGGCGTCGATCTCGACCGTGGTCACGGCCGTCCAGCGCTGCCAGTAGGTGGCGTGGAACCGGCCGAAGTAGGTGTTGGTGCTCACCCGGCTGTTCGGCGCCAGCGCCACCTGCGTGCGCTCCCGACGGGCGGCGCCGGACTCGACGACCGCGTACAGGTCCTCCGGAACCAGGGCCGAGGGCCCGAAGAACAACCCCCGCTGCGCCACGAGCCGTGACGGTGCCGGGTGCTCCGCGGCGACGGGCCGAGCCTCGGTTGCCGTGTCCGTGCTGTCCGGTGTGCGAAGCATGCGAAGCGGCCGTCCTCACGGTCGGGTGTCAGGGCTTTTGACCATTGTGGGGGGATCGGACGACGCGGACGTCTCCGGGGTCAGCCAGCGGCTGCCTCGGACGGGCGGGTCCCGGTGGCGACAGAGGCACCGGAGACCGTGCGGCGCGTCTCGGTCAGCGTGTAGGCGTCCCGCGCCAGCCCCGTGGTGAACGTGTACACCTGAATGTTCGGGTCGACGCCGGCGACGACCGCGAGCTGCTGCACCGATTGGGACCGGAGCACGGGCGCGAACGCGCCGCCTCGGAAGGTCTGCCAGGTGCCGTCGGTGAACCCCGACAGCGCCGTGTCGCCCCACAGCACCGCGTACGCGGGCGCCTCGGTGACACCGTCGACCACCGTCGGCTGCCGCTGGCAGGGGTAGGCGAACGCCAGTGGCCAGGCCAGCGCGACCGGCGCCGCCGCGGGCAGGTAGTTCTCGAGCGTCACCGGCCGTTGCACGGCGGGGGCGGTGAAGGCCAGCCAGCCGTCGGTGGCGCCGGTCGCGTCGACCGCGTCCAGCCGCACGACGTCAGCATCCGCAGGGGGTTCGAGGGTGAAGGTGCGCCACGTGGGGGCGCGGGCGGTGTCGGTGAGCGGCTGGGTGCCGGTGGGGGTCACGTCGGCGCCCGAGCGGCGGCCGTAGACGGCGGTGAGGGTGTTGCCGTCCGACAGCGTCCCGGCAGCCAGCACGGTGGTCGCTGCACCGTTGGTGAGCCCGGCCGGGAGTGGGTACCACCCGGTGGTCATCTCGCCGTTATTGCGCTCGGCGCTGTGGTCGTCCCGAGCCACGAGGCTGCCCCACACCTGCGCCGCACCGGGCCCCTGCGGGCGGTTGCCGTCGAAGAAACCGGCGCCGGTCACGAAACCGTCCGGCGCCGGTGGCGCGGGCAGCCCGGCTACCGGGGAGAGCGGCTCGGCGGTGGCTGGGTCGAGTACCTGCACGACACCGGCGGCACCGCACTGTTGCCCGGTCGGGTCGGCGAAGCCCTGGGCCCAGATCGACTCCCGGGGCACGCCCTCGACGGCGGCGGCCCCGAACGTGCCGACCGTGTAAACGGTGGTGCCCACGAGCGAGGCCACGACGACGACCGGCACCGCTTGCAGGGCACGCAGCCGCAGGTCCCGGGCACCGAGCAGGCATCCCGAGACGACCAGCGCGAGTCCCACGACGACCACGGCGAACCCCCAGAGCAGGGGGCTGTCCAGGGAGACGTTGCGCACCGCAGGCGGCAGGTTCGGCCGGTGGACCCCCTCCAGCCAGGCGTAGGGCCACTGGTTCGGGCCGTGCCAGGCGAGTGCGATCGCGACGACGAACGAGGTCCCGGCGGCGGCGAGCACACCGAGGGGCAGCCGCCCGTCCGGTAGCACGCGCCGCACCAGCGGTACCGCCAGCACCAGCATCAGCGCCAGGAACACCGGACCGACGCCGGAGAGTGCGCCGAAGTGGTGGCTCCACTTCGACGGGGTGAGCCAGAGCGCGGCGAAGGCGAGCGCGGTGGCCGACCCGGCCAGCCACAGCGGCGTCGGCAGAGCGATCCGGCGTGCGTGCGCTGCGGCGGCGAGCACGACGAACCAGACGAGCGCGACCAGGCACGCCAGCACCGCGGCCCGCTTGGCGAAGTTGCCCATCGGGATCTGGTTGAGGAGAAAGCCGTAGCGCTGGATCTCTGTGGTCCACCCCTCCTGGTTCTGAATGGAGAGGAAGAGCGCCTGACCGCGGAGGAAGTCACGCAGCGCTCCGTCGGCGAAGGCCATCAGCGGCGCGACCATGCCGCCGGACACCACGGCCAGCGTGCGTAACGCTGTCCCCGTGCGGTCGCCGATCACCCGCACCAGCGGCCAGAGTAGCGGCAGCCCGGCGAGTAGCGGAGCGAACAGCGTGAACCCGGTCGGGTGCGCGGTGAATCCTAGGCCGGCCAGCGCGAACGCGAGCCAGGCGAACGCGAGCCGCTGCCTGCGGGCCGCGGTGAGGACGGCGAGTAGCGTGGCCGCACCGCACATCGCCACCACCGTCTCGGGCCGCACGCCCATGTCCTGCGGAACCCACCACGCCAGGAACGCCACGGCGAGCACAGCGGCCGCGGCCGCCCGCACACCGTCACCCGGCGGCGCCCACTGCGCCATCGCGGCCACGACATAGCGGCGCAGCACCACCCAAGTGAGGATGCCGAAGGCGGCGGCCGGGATCCGCTGTTGCACCACGGCGTCGCCCGCGAGCTGCTGCCACCAACCCAGTGCCTGGTAGAACCAGGTGAACGGGGTGAAGTTCTGATCGTAGAGCTGATAGTAGTTGCCGACCTCACCGGAGATCACCGAGTTGCGCGCCATCGCGGCGTAGTAGCCGTCGTCGTCGGTGGCCGGGGCCACGAACATCCAGAACACGATCACCGCGGGCACCACGGCGTCGACGAGCCGCGGCCATCCGGGCTGCCACACCCGCGGCGCCCTGGGCGCCCGGGGTGCCGACCGATCCAGCCGCCACAGCAGCGCCGCCGTGGCGAGCAGGGCCCCTACCAGCGTCCAGGTCAGAACGCTTTTGAGGGGTGTGGGGCTGCTGGTGAATTCGTCGTCCACCCGCAGCTCGACGGCCAGCCCCCCCGTCGGCAGGGTCGTCACCGAGGTGGCCAGGACGTCGACGTCCGGGAGCTGCTCCGCGGGGGTGCGCGCGAGCTCGGCGCCGTCCCGGCTGATGATGAGCTTGGCGTTGCGCGGCCCGGCGAAGGCGGTCAGGTCCGGCGCGGCGGGATCGGCGGGGTCCGGCGGCGGGCCGACGAAGCTGGGCAGGCCGCCGCTCGCACCGGTGATCCGGTACGCGCACGAGCTTGCGCCGAGCGGCTCGTCGAGCAGCAGCCGGTCCAGCGCGCGGACCTGGAGCCGATCCTGGCGGGCGCTGACGACCATCCCGGTCGTTGCGGCGGACAGGGACTCCGGGCGCGCGGTCGAGACCACGACGCCGCCATTGGCCTGCGCCAGCCGGGCGACGTCGCAGCTGAACCGGATGTCGAGGGCCAGTGGCCGGTAGGCGGTCAGCGACAGCAGTGTCGACTCCGGTCGGGCGGGGTCGCGGGGCCAGCTCACCGTCGGCTCGTTGACCGACACCGGGGCGAAGGGCAGCAGTGCCGCGCAGACCACGGCCACGAGTGCCGTGAGCCCGGCGAGCAACGCGATGCCTGGGCGACGGGTGACGGGCGGCGGGGCAGGGGGGGCGTCGTCCCCGACCGGTACCGCGACGTCCTCCCGCACGGAGTCGGACACGTCAGTCACGGCTGACCATGCTGTCAGCCGGGTCAGGAAGCACATGCGGTGGGCCCACCCACTGAGTCCCCGATTCGGACCGAGAGTCCCCGAGTCGGACCGACCTTCTATAGTGGCCCCGATGCGGAGCCAACTGACCGACGTCGCGCACCGGTGGACTGCGCTCGGCGACGAGGATCCCCTGTGGGCCGCGCTGACCAACGCTGGCAAAGGCGGTCGATGGGACGTCGGCGAGTTCTTGCGCAGTGGCCGCATCGAGGTCGATGCGGTGCTCACGCTGCTGTCCCGCCGCGGCGTCAGCCCGACGATGGGCACTGCTCTCGACTTCGGCTGCGGTCCTGGCCGGCTCACCGCTGGCCTGGCCGCCGCCGGATTCGTCCGGGTGATCGGGGTCGATCTCTCGCCGACGATGCTGGCCAAGGCCAGCGAGATCGTCGACGACCGGCGCTGCGAGTTCCTGCTCAACGACGGCACCGATCTGACGTCGATCCCCAGCGGCACTGTTGATCTCGTTTACACCTGCCGGGTGCTCCAGCACATGTCACCGACGCTGTCCCACGGCTACATCCGCGAGTTCCTCCGGATCGCCGCACCTGGCGCGATCGTGGTGTTTCAGCTGCCGTCCGAGCCGGTCGATGGCCCGGTCGGCATCGTGCTCAAGCTGCTGCCGACAGCGGTGCTCAACCGGCTACGCAAGGGGATGCAGATGCACGGCACCGGTCCGGCCGTCGTCACCCGGCTGGTGGCCGCGGCCGGGGGCGTCACGGTGTCGATCGAGGAGGACGCCAGCGCCGGACCGCGCTGGCGCAGCTACCTCTATGTGGTCCGCGCGATGAGCTGACCGCTCGGCCCGGTGGGACCCGAACCACCCGAACCACCCGGACCGCAGCGGTAGCTGCATAATCCCGATCGTCTTCGATCACGTCGTGGAGGTATAGAGCCCTGGCTAGCACTCCCGGTTCCCGCTCGCGAACGCTCGGGCTGGTCGGTCTGGGCATCGTGACCTCCGGCTTGCTGGTCAACGTGTACCTGGCCATCGTCGCCCGGAGCCTGCCTGCGGCC
Organism: Mycobacteriales bacterium; assembly: GCA_038257875.1. Classification (GTDB taxonomy): domain Bacteria; phylum Actinomycetota; class Actinomycetes; order Mycobacteriales; family Pseudonocardiaceae; genus Pseudonocardia. Next base: position 37,537 of record JBBSQN010000011.1, on the reverse strand, counting down.
GAGTACGCATACTTCGGCGCTTTCTGGGCGTTGGCCCAGGTTGCGGGCTTTGGGATGTTCCTTTCCGTCGAGCAGGAGACGGCCCGGCTGCTGCAGACTCCGGGCCGCCCGCTCGGTGTGCTGCGGGCGGCGCTGTTCACCGCAGCCACGATGGCGCTCGCCCAGCTCGCGGTGGTCGCGTTGGGATGGCCGCTGCTGTCGCGGGCGTTCGGTGAACACGCCAGTGCCGTCGTCGCGCTGGGCGTGCTCTGCCTGGTCTCAGCCGGGCAGTTCGTGGTGCGCGGGGCGTTGATCGGCATGGACCGGATGGGCCGCCACGCCGCCATCATGGTTCTCGACGCCGTGCTGCGGGTCGGTTTCGCGACGCTGGTCGCCGTCCTGGTCGCCGATCCGGGCAGTGTGGGTTTCGCCTGGACGCTGGTCGCCGCGATCGGGCTCGCGCACGCACCCCAGCTGTTGTCGCTGCTGCGCAGGCGCACGCGAGCCAGCACCGAGCCCGATCCGGCGGCCGGATGGCTCAGACCGCGCGCGGTGCGGTCCGCGGTCGCGCCGCTGCTGCTCGGGTCACTGTGCGCGCAGCTGCTGCTGAACGGCCCGCCGGTGCTCGTGCCCGTGCTCGCGCAGTCCGCGCCGGACGCCACGCGGGCGGGACAGTTCCTCGCGGTGTTCACCCTCACCCGAATCCCGCTGTTTCTCGTGGTGCCGCTGCAGACCGCCCTGCTGCCGATGCTCACCGCGACCCTGCACTCCGGGAACCGGGCGGCGCTGTTCCGCGTAGTGCGAAGGATCTCACTCGGGCTGCTGGCGTTGGGCGTCGCCGCCGTGGGGGCAGGGCTGCTGGCCGGACCCTGGCTCATCAGGCTGATCTTCGGTGCCCGGTACGTGCTCCCGGCCGGGCACGTCGCGCTGCTCGCTGCGGGCGTGGCCGCTTATATCGGTCTGGTGCTCGTCACACAGGTGCTGGTGGCCTCGGCGCGCCATCGGCTGGTGGGGTGGAGCTGGCTGTCCGGGCTGGTCGTCGCCAGCCTCGTCCTGGCAGTGGTGCCGGATCTGCTGCTCCGCGCCGAACTGGCCTTCTTCCTCGGCTCGATGGCCGGGTGGCTGGTCGGCACCGCACTGGTGTTGACCGAACGACGAGAGCGAGTGCTGCAGAATGTCACCTGAACCCCGCCATGACGATCTCGTCATCGCGCTCACCTACTACGCGCCGTACGTATCCGGACTGACGAACATGGCGCGCGACATCGCCGAGGGTCTCGCTGCCCGGGGCCGTCGCGTCACAGTTGTGACCAGTCGCTACGACTCGTCGCTGCCGCACATCGAGGAGATCAACGGGGTGCGCGTGCTGCGCGCCTCGGTGCTTGCGCAGCTCGGTCGCGGGGTCATCAGCCCGCAGCTGGTGCTGCAGGCGCGTTCCACGATCGCGCGGGCGACGGTGGGTGCGCTGCAGTTGCCGATGCTCGAGGCCGGCGCGATCGCGTTCGGTCTGCGCACCCCGCTGGTGGCGACCTATCACTGCGATGTCACGCTGCCGCCAGGCATGATTAACAACATGCAGCGCCTGGTCGTCGACGCCTCGAACCGGTTGGCGATGCGGCGCGCTGCCGCGGTGGCCGTCACCAGCGAGGACTACGCCCGGCACAGCCGGATGTGGCCTTCGATCGAGCCGTCGATGGTGGTCGTCGCGCCGCCTTGCCCGCCGCCACCGCCGGGTGAGCCGACCTACCGGGAGACCGACGGGCTGCACGTCGGCTTCCTCGGTCGGATCGTGCGCGAGAAGGGCCTGGAGTACCTGGTCCACGGGTTCCGCGCGCTGCCCGACCCCGACGCGCGGCTGCTCATCGGCGGTGACTTCACCCATGTCGTGGGTGGCAGCGTGATCGACCAGGTGCGGGCTGCGATGGGTGACGACCCGCGCATCCGCCTGCTCGGTTTCGTGCCTGAGAACCGGATCGGCGACTTCTACGCCTCCCTCGACGTGTTCACGTTGCCGAGCGTCAACGCGTTCGAGGCGTTCGGGATCGTGCAGGCTGTCGCCATGCTCGCCGGGGTCCCGGTGCTGTCCAGTGATCTCCCAGGGGTCCGCCGGCCGGTGGCCCAGACCGGTTTCGGCACCGTCGTCCCGCCCGCCGATGCCGACGCGATCACCGGTGCCCTGCGTGCCCTGCAGGCTGACCCGCCGGATCGGGTCAAGGGCGCCGCGCGGGCGCACGAGGCGTTCTCCGTCTCGGCCGTGCTCGACGGTTACGAGGTGCTGCTGGACAAGGCGGCTCACTACGGCAGGTCCACGCGGTGACCACCGATTTCGAGCCGAGCCGGGGTGAGCCCGACGACTACGACGCGGCCTATTACGACGGCAACGGGCAGGCGGGCGACCGCCCGGCGCTGCGCTGGTACGTCCGGATGGTGCGCCGTTACCTCGGCTCTGGCCCCTACCTCGACTTCGGTTGCGGCACCGGGCACCTGCTACGGCGGCTGTCCGAACATGGCTCAGCCTCCGGATTCGAAATCTCGGCGTACTCGGCGGAGTTGTCGCGGCAGACGGCGCCCGACTCCCCGGTGCACACCACGCTCGCCGACATCCCGAGCGGTGCCTTTCGCGGTCTCACCGCGATCCATGTCCTCGAGCATCTCGACGACGAGACGGTCAGCGCGGTGCTGGCGTGCTGGCGACGGGTGCTGGTGCCGGAGGGGTGCGCGCTCGTCGTCATGCCCGATCCGGCGGGACGGGCCTGCGCGCTGTCCGGTGCGGGATGGACCGGCTACCAGGACCCCACTCACATCAATCTCAAACCGCACGACGCCTGGCGTGAGCTGTTCACCACAGCCGGGTTCACCGTACTACGCGAGGGCAGCGACGGGTTGTGGAACGTGCCGTACCGCAGGCTGCCGAAGCTTCTCGACGCGGTGCTTCACGCGGTGCCTTCGCTCACGCAGTTCCTCGCCGGGCGGCTGTTCCTCAAGCCTGGTTCGGGGGAGTCGTCGGTGTTCGTGGTGCGGAATCCCACTTCTTCCGCTCTGTAGCAGGGGTGGCCTGTAGCGACCTCCGGGTCAACCGACCGGGTCGAGCCCGGGGACCCGTGCGTGGCCGGTGGTGTGCCAGCCAGTGACGCTGTGCTTGGCAACGACGGGGGTCGGCTGGGTGAGCGGCTCGTTCGGAATCCAGCGGTAGAGCTGGGCGGGGTCACGGATCGGGTCGCCGCGCAGGTAGGTCGCCATCCGTTGCTCGGTGACCAGTTGCCGGGGTGCGGCGAAGGAGCCGCCGAACCCCGGTGAGTAGGTGATCGCCGCTGCTGGGTCGGTCGCTGGCGGCGCGACGCGCCATTGCGCGAGCCCGGCAGTGCCCAACCGCAGTGGCTCCGGGGTGAGGCAGGGGAACAGGAACGCGACCGGCCAGTCGAGGATCGCGGTGCTGCCCGCGGGCAGGACGTCGGTCATCGGCGTCAGCCGGGGCACGCGGGGCAGCGACGCGAGCGCGGGCACGCGGGCACCTGCCGTCGGTGCCTCGACCACGAGCCGGACGGCGTCGGCACCGGCCGGGGCCGGCGCCCGGGTGTCGCGGGGCTCGACGCTGTCCGGGCTCAGGCGACGCCGCTCCAGGACGCGGTCGCCGTCGGCGCCGAACTCCAGGTACAGGGCGTCGCCCGGCTGCGCGGTGCCCGACGTCGTCACGACCACCGGGAGGGCGCCGCCGCGCTGCTCGGCGTCGAGGGTGAACCAGGCGGTGGTCGTCGTGCCCGCGACCGCGATCCCGGGCAGCGTACGGCCGCCGACGTCGACCGGACGGATCGCCCGCAGGCTCGGCGCTGGCCCAGGGCGCGCGGGCAGCAGCCCGGCGGCCGGGTCGGTCTCCACCGCCAGCAGGCGCTGCAGGCCGCACGGCTCGCCGCGCAGTGTCGCGACTGCGTCGGAGGCGAGGGTGTAGCTGTCGCGGTGCTCGATCGCGGTCCGGGCGAAGCCCAGGACCTGCAGCGCCAGCACCGCCGCCAGCCCGACAGCCACCAGCGGCGCCGGGGTGGGCACCCACCGCGGCGCCGGGACGGTTAAGGCCCCGCCGGCCCGCAGCCAGGCCGAACGCCCGAGCAGTCCGAGCACGAGCGCGCCGCCCCCGACGAGTGCGATCTTCGCCGCCGATACGCCCGCCACCTGCGGGGCCACGGCGGAGAAGGTCAGGTCGAACCAGCCCGACGCGTAGGGCCAGGTGTTGTACCCGGCCAGCACGAGGGCGCCGACGACGGTCACCGCACCGAGCCCGGCGAGCAGCGCCTGCGGCCGGCCCCGCAGCGCGGCGGCCGACCACGTCACCAGGCCCAGCACGAGCACGGCCGCGCCGTAGCCGGCGAGGCCGCCGAAGTGCTGGGTCCACTTCGTCGGGCTGAACGTCATGACGGCCAACCCGAGTATCAGCCCGAGTACCAGGCGACGGGCCAGCCCGGTGGCGATGCCGGTGGTCCGCGAGCGTCGTAGCGACCACGCCACCCCGGCCACCGCCAGCAGGGTGCACAGCACCGCGGCCCGGCGGCCGATCGAACCCTGGAACGAGGCGGGCTCGAGCAACGTCGTGTAGCGCACCAGCTCCTGGTGCCACGGCTGGCCCCCGCCGATCAACCTGCGCACCCGGGTGGCCTCGAGTGTCCCGGCGAGGCTCTGGTCGTACACCATCAGCAGCACTGCCGACGCCGGCGCGGCCAGGAGCACCGCTACCAGCGGCAGCACGTGCAGGTCACGGCGTGCCCGCAGCAGCCGCAGCACCGGCAGCGCGGCGGCCAGCAGCGGCGTGAACGCGATCATCCCGCCCGGCGTCAGCGCCGCCGTCGCCCCGGCCAGCAGCAGCGCGACAGCGAGCGGCAGTACCCGGCGGGTGGCCAGCGCCCGCTCGAGGGCGAGGAAGACCGCGAGCCCGCCGACGGCCACCCACGGCTCGGGCCGCAGGCCCAGGTTGAACGGGATCCACCAGACGGTGAACGCGAGCGCGGCCAGCCAGCGCACCGACGGGCGCGCGGCGAACCGGCCCAGCCGGGGCAGCACCAGCCGCGACAGCAGTCCCCAGCACAGCAGCCCCAGCAGCGTGGACGGCAGTCGCATCCACAGGGTGGAGGAGGAGATCAGCGACCACAGGTAGTACAGGTCGTAGAACCAGCTGAACGGGGCCTCGGGTGCGTTGAGCCAGCGGTAGACGTTGCCGATGAGGCCGTTGCTGCCGCGGCTGCGGACGATGCCGGCGATGTAGCCGTCGTCCACGGTGATCGAGCCGATCAACCACCACAACCCGAGCACCGCCGCCACGGCGCCGTCGGCCGGACGGGGAGCCACCAGCGCCGGGGCAGCAGCCGCACGGATGCCGTCGCCGCGCGGTCGGCCCGGCGCAGCGCCACGAGCATCCCGAGCAGCGCGAGCCCGCAGACGGCACCGAGCGCGGCTTTGAGCGGGGAGATGGTCGTCTGGAAGCGGGTGTCCGCGGTCAGTTCCAGCCCGACGCCGGACGGCGCCTCGGTGAACGCGCCCGCGACGTCGGGCCGCACGTCGCCGTTTCGGGTGTGCACCGGCGCGCCGTCGAGGAGCACGGTGGTCCGCGTGGGGTCGGAGACGACGGTGACCGTGCAGTCCCCGACCGGCAGCGCGACCCCACCCAGGTTCACGCCGGCGCTGATGACCTGTAGCTCGTCGCCGGAGGTCGTGATCCGCAGACCGGACAGCGGTTCGGCGGCCGGGTCCGGACGCGGCGCCACGGTGGACAGCAGGACCCGCCCGCCGTCGCGAGCATTCGCACACTCCACCGCCGCGGTGAGCGCGACGGGCTGGTAGGGCAGCAGCGGGATCGCGGCCGCCCCGTCGGTCGCCGTCCAGGTGTAGCGGACCTCGGGCTGCTGCACGGGGGCGAACGGAAACGCCACGGCGGCCAGCGCGGCGATCAGCCCGAGTACGAGCACGAACCGCCCGCGCGTCCCGGATCGGGCAACCCCCGGAGCGGGGGTCGCGGCGCGGTCGCTGGGGGCTGTCCAGCTCAGGCGGGGTCGCCGAGCGGGCGGGCGAGAGCACGGGGCAACCCTATCGACCAATGATCGCGCTGGAGATGGCCTTCGGCTGTCGGGCTGATTTGGTGCGCTGTGGGCGCCTACACTGGCCGGTGAAAATGTCGATCACCAGTGGCTGATGGTGGCGGCGGCGGGGTACGGTGACGACTTCGCCCGGAGCCGGGCGCTATGTCATCTCATGGCCGCTGGCGTTTACCTGCGTGCCCGGGATCCTGATGCGGCCGTCGCGGTCAGCAAGGGAGGGCTCCTCGGTGTCCGAACGAGCGGGATTCGCTCGGTCCGGGTGGAGGGTTTCGCGACGGACCTTCAGAAGGTCGCCCGACCGTTCCAGCATCGCCCCGACATCCAAGAGATGATCAGCAGCCTTGCCCTCGTCGTCTAGCGACTCGAATCCCGGTATGTAACCACGTCGGGGCCGAACGGCCGGTTCGCACCCTGATATGTGTCCATATCGGGGTGCGTGAGCCGGCTCTGCGGGCGGGTGGGGTTCAGTGGGCCCGGCGGGTGGCTATTCGGGCGAGCCGTCCAGCTCTCGGGCGGCTCGTGTCCGTGGGCCTGGGTGGGGACTGCGGCGCCGCGTCGCCTGTGCCAGCTGGTCGTCGACCTGAGGCTGGCTCCAGGCGCATCCGCCAGCGGTGTCGGTCAGGGCGGCTACCACGGGAAGGGACTTCTTGCGGCAGCGCAGGGTCCGTATGGACCGGCTTACCGGTCACGGACGGGTCGCCCCAGATGCCCAGAAGATCATCCACGTGCTGGAACGCCAAGCTCTGGTGCGCACCGAAGCCGCGCAAGTGCTCGACTCACGCATTGATGACATCGACCGAGTACCCGAGCTGAGCCCGCAGGCTGCGCAGCAGTTCACTGCTCGCCGAGGTGCCCAACCCGGTGGGGCCACCGTGCTGGTGCGGAGGCGTCCGATAGCGTCGGAGTAGCGAAGATTCTACGTACCGGTCGCACAACACATGCCACTCGAGAATGCCGACCATCCAGTCCTGCAGCCCGGCCACGTAGGCATCCAAGGCGGTCCGAGCGTCCGCAGCCAGATCGAACTCGTCGACAAGAGCGGGAAGCTCGGTCGCGAGAATGTGCTCGAACTGCCGCAGGCGCGCGGTCATCAGGTCGTTGACCACCGAGGTCGCCTGCGGGCGATCCAGGTCGAGAAATTTCTGCACGACCAGTACACCGTTGTGCAGCTCACCTTCGAACTCGATCTCTTTCTGGTAGGAGAAGATGTCGTTCGTCAAGCAGGCGTAGTCCTTAGCCGAGTTCTCGAGACCGCGTATCGCCCTGGTGTGAAAGATCTCTGCGGGGAGCTCGCCGGCCCGGGTGATGCGGGCCAAGCTCATCGTGAGATCTGAGCCGAAGGTCTTGCGCCGCATCTCGATATAGTCGACCGGGTCGGGAATCCGGTGTTGGAGCTGGTTCGCGAGCTCCCACAACCAGCTCGACGTCATGGTCTCGACGGCCTGCCGGAACTGTTGCCGCTGCTCGATGGTCATCGGGGACGCCGTGCGGATCCACAGGTCGGCTAGGCCCGTTTCGAGGGGGTTGGTCGGCGGTGGCACGACGCCGCAGTACAGCGGCATGAACGCCGACAGCCGGGCGGTGAGCACCTTCGCTCCCGCGATGTTGCGGGTACTCCCGAAGACCACCGGGTAGTAGTCGTCGCCATAGGTCCCCCAGGTCAGCCAGGCCGACGACAGATCGAGCTCGGGACCGGACGCCTCTGGATGAATCCGGGCGGCACAGACCGCGAAGTCGAACGACGCCAGCTCCGTCTCGTTCCAGATACCGAAGTCAGTGCCTGAGAGCGGCTCGAGCATACCCATCTGACGGGCCCAGTCAATGCAATATTGACGGGCCCGGTCCTGGTTGGCGTTGACCCGTGCCGAGTACGGCATGTAGAAGTCGGGGAGGGCACCTGGCCCGACCGCTGTGTACGGTACGTGGGTATGATTCGTGAACCGTCGTAGTCCCAAGGAGCTGGGTGACAGCCTGACCTGTGCGGCCGAGGTGCCCAATCCGGTGGGTCCGCTGAGCAGTCGCTCCACGGCCGACAGCTCACGCTTCGTCGTGTCGTTCATGTAACGGCTCGACCGCAGGTGCCACTCGTGCCCACCTGATTGCCAGTCCTGCAGGCCCTTGATGTAGAGCAGCACGCTCTCGCGTTCCAGCACGTTCAGACCGCACTCCTCGAAGAGGGGCGGTAACTCGGTGAGTGCGGTGTTCTCAAACTGGTGTAGGCGAGAGGTCAGGATGTCGTTGGTCAGATCTGCGGCGTGTTGCGGACCGACGTTCAAAAATCGTTCCAGTACCAGGACGCAGTTGTTGAGTTCACCTTCGTCCTGGGTCTCCCGCTCGTAGGAGAAAAGGTCGTTGCGTAGATGCACACCGTCGGCGAACGTGTCCTTGAGGACACGCATCGGACGCGTGTCCGCAATCCTGGGCGGAATCTCGACGAATGCAGCGTGCTCCACCAGGTCGGCCGACCATGGGGCGCCACCGACCTTCCGGCGCATCTCGATGTACTCGATCGGGTTCGGAACGCGTGGGCTGCTGATGTTGGAGAGTTCCCACGTCGATTCATCGAGGAGATTCTTGGTGCTCTGGAAGAACCGTTGACGCCATTCCAATGATCTTGTGGGGACTGTCCGTGACCACAAGTCGATCAGTCCGCGCTCGATCGCGTTGGTCGGCTCCGGTGGTGAGGGGGCGGCGGGGTCTAGTGGCATGAACAGGGGTAGCCGGTCGAGGTACTCCTTGCCCCCGGCCTGATCCTGGCTGCGTTTGTAGACCTCCAAAAAGTGATCGTCGAAGTAGAATACCCAGACGTACCAGTCGGTCACCAGGTCGAGCTCGCGGCTGGGCGCGTCGGGGTGGGTGTAGGAGGTGAGCAGGGCGAAGTCCATGGAGTCGAACTTGCGCTCGTCCCAGATCGTCACGCCGGGCGCGTCCTCTGGGGAGTCCAGCATCCCCATTTCCCGGGCCCACACCTTGGTGTGCTCGCGTGCCGTGTCCAAGCGCGGGTTCAGTCGAGCGGGATACGGCATGTAGAAATCTGGCAGCTTGAAGGGCTGCATGATCTGGCCTGACCTTCCCGGTGCTCTTCGCTAGCTCTCCCGCCCGATTTCGACGTTGTCCAGGATGCCGAGTGCGTCGGGGATCAGGACCGCAGCGGAGTAGTAGGCACTGACCAGATAAGAGATGATGGCTTTCTCGTCGATACCCATGAAGCGAACGTTCAAGCCGGGCTGGACCTCGTCGGGGATCCCGGTCTGATGCAAGCCGATCACGCCTTGCTTCTCCATGCCGGTGCGGAGCAGGAGGATCGAGCTGGTGCGGGTCGGGGTGACGGGGATCTTGTTGCAGGGCAGCAGCGGCACGCCGCGCCAGGTGGGCACCATGTGCCCGTACAGGTCGATGCTCTGCGGATAGACACCCCGACGACTGCACTCCCGACCGAACGCCGCAATGGTGCGCGGATGGGCCAGGAGGACGTCCGGGTCCTTCCATACCGTGGCCAGCAGTTCGTCGAGGTCGTCGGGGGTGGGTGGGCCGGTGCGGGCGTGGATGCGTTGTCTCAGGTCGGCGTTGTGTAGTAGCCCGAAGTCACGATTGTTGATCATCTCGTGTTCCTGGCGTTCCCGCAGCGCCTCGATGGTCAGCCGCAGCTGCTGCTCCACCTGGTTCATCGGGTTGTTGTACAGATCCGCGACTCGGGAGTGCACCCGCAACACGGTCTGGGCCACGCTGAGCTCGTACTGCCGAGGGGCGGTCTCGTAGTCCACGAACGTCGCGGTCAGCGCCGGCTCCCCGGCATGGCCGGAGGTCAGCTCGATGACGCCTTCACCCTGGGCGTTCTGCGCTCGCCCGGCGGTGGCCCGGAACTGTTCGACGTGCGCCTGCAACGCCTCGGACTGGCCGATCACCTCCTCGAACACCTGCTGGGGCAGCGTCAGCACGGTGCAGGCGGTCACCGCCCGGAACGTGCTGTCCCAGGTGTCTTCGGAGTAGACCAGTTCCCGGTCCCCGAAGTAGTCGCCGTCGGCGAGCACGTCGAGCACGGTCGGCTCGCCGTACTTCCCGACACCAATCTTGTTGACCTTGCCGTGGGCGATGAGGACCACCTGATCGGCCGGCTGCCCGGCCTCCACGATCGTGTTACCGGCCTCGAACTCCTGTTGCTCGAACCGGTCGGCCAACGCCCCCAGCACCGCGGCGTCGTCGAAACCGCGCAGCACCGGCAGCTCACCGAGCTCGTTCGGGATGACCCGAACATCGGCACCGGTCGTGGTGAACGTCACCCGCCCGTCGCCCACGGTGTAAGTCACCCGCCGGTTCACCCGGAAGGTTCCACCCGAGGCCTCCACCCACGGCAACACCCGCAACAGCCACCGCGACGTGATCTCCTGCATCTGCGGGACCGACTTGGTCGTCGTCGCCAGATTACGGGCAGCCTCTGGAGCCAAACTCAACCGCGGCTGCCCATCTTCAACACCAGGATCCAACTGCACCGACTCAGTCACCACGCACACCTGCCAATCATTGCCCGGTCCAAACCGATAGGAAATACCGAGACGGCACGCCGCTAATCTTGGGTTGCAGGCCAACAGAAACCGCCGAGACATTTCTCGCTGGTCTCGGCAGAGATATGTGTCAGTGCTGGGCATCCTGCGTGCAGGCCAACGTAAGGTACATTTCCGATCGTCTCCTCAACCTGGTCGAGGTTGCTGTCATCGACACGTCCTAACTGGCCAATTTCTGACGCGGTGACGCTAGCACTCCATGTCCAATCGCGAACAGTCGCCCGAACGGGTGGTTGATCTATCCACTGTAAAGAAGATCTTCACTTGGCGTAATTAGGGCCAGGTGTGGCCACCCTGGAGGAGGGCTGCTGTGGTCCACCATTTGCCACAACTCGGTGCCGCATGAGGCGATCCGCGCAGTTGTCACCGACCGGCACGGAAGCTGCGTCGAGCCGGGGTCAGACAGGCAGGCGCCGGAACACCGCGCGCGGCAGGTGCCGCAGCACGCTCATCACGAGCCGCAGCGGCGCCGGGGCCCACACCAGTTCACGGCGGTTGCGCACCGCGTCCACCACCACGGCGGCGACGGCGTCGGGCGTGGTGGACAGCGGCGCGGGCCGGAGGCCCTTGGTCATCCGGGTGTGCACGAACCCGGGCCGTACCACCGTCACCCCGACACCGCAGGGACGCAGCGCCTCGGTGAGTCCGGAGTAGAACGCGTCCAGGCCAGCCTTCGTGGAACCGTAGACGAAGTTCGAGCGCCGCGCCCGCTCACCGGCCACGGAGGAGAACGCGACGAGGGCGCCGTGGCCCTGCGCGCGCAGCCGCTCGGCCAGCACCACCCCCACCGACACCGCGGCGGTGTAGTTGACCTGCGCCAGCTCGACGGCCGCGGTGACGTCGGTCCAGGCCTGCTCGTTGTCGCCGAGCACCCCGAACGCCACGATCGCGACGTCGATGTCACCGCCGGTGAAGGCCTTGCGGACCACCTCGGTGTGGGTGTCGAGGGCGCGCGCGTCGAAGGGCAGCGTCTCGACGGCGCACCCGAGCGTCTCCAACCGGGCGCACGCCGCGTCCAGCCGTGCCGACGGGCGCGCGGCCAGCACCACGCGCAGCGGCCGGTCGGATGCGAACGCCTCGACGACGGCCAGCCCGATCTCCGAGGTCCCACCGAGCAGTAACAGGCTCTGCGGGTTGCCCACCGCGTCGATCAACTCATCGCTCCACTTCGGTTGATCATGACGTCAGCTCCAGGCGCCGGGCCAGGTCGGAGGTGAACACCCCGGTCGGGTCGACGGCGTCGCGCACCTTGCGCCACTCCTCGAAGCGCGGGTAGCCGCGGCGGATCGTCTCGGCACTGGCCCGGGACTCCTTCGCCAGGTACAGCCGCCCACCCGCGGGGAGCACGAGGTCGTCGAGCTCCTCGCAGAACCGGTGCAGGCCGCGCGTGATCGGGAAGTCGACCGTGATCGTCCACCCCGGCTGCGGGAACGACAGCGGTGCCGCGTTGGCCTCCCCGAAGCGCTTGAGCACGTTGAGTCCCGACGCGTGCGGCGACGCGGCGATCTTCTCGACGACCCGGCGCACCGTCGCCTCCTCGCCGAAGGGGACGACGAACTGGTACTGCAGGAACCCGCGCGAGCCGTAGACCCGGTTCCAGTTCCCGAACAGGTCCAGTACCTGGTAGAAGGTCGTGATGTTCTGCACGGCCCCCCGCTGGCGTTTCGGGGCCTTGCGGTACCAGAGCTCGCTGAACGCCCGCAGTGTCACGCGGTTGGCCAACCCGTTGGGGAAGGCGTCGGGAAACGTCAGCAGCTGGGGTGCGTCGAACGTCAGCGGGTCGCGGCGCAGCGTGGTCGGCAGCTGGTCACGGGTGGCGAGCGAGCCGCGGGTGAGCACCGCGCGGCCGAGCTGCGCACCCGTCGTGGTGGTGTCGAACCAGGCGGCCGAGTAGCCGTAGGTGTCGTCGGAGCCGTCGGTGAGCAGCGCCATCAGCTCGTCGAGGTCGGCCGTGCGATCGGTGTCGACCACGAAGTACGCCGACTCGGTGCGGTGCAGCGCTACGGTGGCGCGCACGATCACGCCGGTGAGGCCCATGCCGCCGACGGTGGCCCAGAACAGCTCGGCGTCCGGGCCGTCGGGGGTCAGCGTGCGGACCGTGCCGTCGGCGCTCACCAGGTCCATCGACCGAACGTGGTTGCCGAAGCTGCCGTAGGCGTGGTGGTTCTTGCCGTGGACGTCAGCGGCGATCGCCCCGCCGATCGTCACCTGCCGGGTGCCGGGCAGCACCGGTACCCACAGCCCCAACGGCAGCGCGCGGCGCATCAGCGTGTCCAGGCTGACCCCGCCGTCCACGACAGCGATGCCGGTGTCGGCGTCGAGGGACACGATCGTGGCCAACCCCGTCATGTCGAGGACGGTGCCGCCCGCGTTCTGCGCCGGGTCGCCGTAGGAGCGCCCGAGGCCGCGCGCGATGACCCCCCGCGGGCCGGCGGCGGCGACGGCCGCGGAGACGTCGTCGGGGGACCGGGGGACGATCACCTGTGCGGTGCTGGGCGCGGTACGTCCCCACCCACGCAGGCTCGCCGTTTCAGACCTCGCCGTTCGAGACATCGTCGTCAGGCTACTCCCGCCCGAAATAGGGTTGAGTCTCCACCTGCTGGAGCCCACAGGCTCGGGTCCATGCCTTCGAAAAGACGCATTCACCAGGTAACCCTGCAGCTCACAGCGGGTGCCGCGGCGGTCGCGGAGCTCGGCAAGATGCTCGGCCAGACCGGCGTCAACCTCGTCGAGGTCAAGCGTCGCTACGACGAGATGAGCGCCCCGCAGCGCGGCGACGTCGTTCCCGTGGTCGTCACGGTGTTCGACGACCGGTCGTTCACCATGGCGCTCAAGACCCCGCCGACGTCGTTTCTCATCAAGCGCGCCCTGGACGCCAGCGGCTCCGCTCGGCCCGGGCACGTACCGGCCGGCACGCTGTCCCGCGACGCGCTGCGGTCCATCGCCGTGCGGAAGCTACCGGACCTGAACACCACCGACGTCGAGGCGGCGATGCGTGCGGTGGCAGGAACGGCCCGGTCGATGGGGGTGGCGATTGCCGGTTAGCGCGGGGGGTTCCCACTATCCTCGCGGGTGTGAGTACGCAGCCGCCGGATCCGCCGGGCATCCGGGTCTCCGATGCCGATCGAGAGCGGGTGGCGGCCCAGCTGCACCAGGCCCTCACCGAGGGCCGGATCACGGTGTCCGAGCTGGACGAGCGGCTCTCGGTCGTCTACGCGGCCCGCTACGAAGCCGACCTGCATCCACCGCTGGCCGACCTGCCCGGCATGGGGACGGCGCCGGCGCCGTTGTCATCGCCGTCCGGGTCGCCCGTCGTGCTGCGCTCCGGGATGTCGGCCATCAAGCGCACCGGCGCCTGGTCGGTCCCGGCCCGGATGCGGGTGCAGAGCGCGATGGGCGCGGTCGTGCTCGACTTCTGCGCGGCGCAGAACCCGCACCCGGTCGTCGAGATCGAGCTCGATCTGGTCGCGGGTTCGGCGAAGCTGCTGGTGCCCGATGACGCCACCGCCAACATCGACGGCCTGGTTGCCGGGTTGGGCACCGTCAAGAGCACCGTGCCCTCGTGGCCGCGCGCGGGTGCCCCGCACTTCGTGGTGCATGGCCGCAGTGGGATGGGGTCGGTGAGGGTCCGTCGCCGCTACCATTTCGCTGGCTACTACTTCTGATCACGAACCTCGCACCACGCCCAGGCCCGCGGCCAGGTGATGAGCCACGCCGGCCCGGCGGAACAGGTCGGCCGCCCGCCGGTGCACGATGCCGTTGTCGCTCAGCATGGCGAGATACAGCGCTGAACGGTGCTGCCACGGCCTCACCGGTGAGCGTCGCAACCGGCGCGGAGTGACCGCTGCGGATCTGCGGGACGTGTTCGACGGGCCAGCCCGCTAGACGGTCGCCGGAACGATCAGGTCGAGATCGGCTAGCCGTTGATCCAGCTCGCGCACCGCTGGAGTGTCCTTCCACGGTGCCATCCGGCCACGCGAAGCGTGCAGCGTGGTGACCAGCCGTGGTGACCGGTAGCGCGTCGCGAGGGTGGCTGCCTCCGCTACCAGGCGAGCGGCTTCGGGCACCTCCCCAGCCAACACCCGCGCGTCAGCCAACCGCGTCAGACCGAATGCCCGGCCGCCGGTCGCTGGGGGGCAGAGTTCCAGCCCGGCCGCCGCGCTCACCGCAGCTTGTGCATGCTGGCCTAGTCGCAACTCGGATGTGCTCGCACGCGAAAGGAGCTTGCCTTTCGAGAACCAGTAGGCAGGCGAGGTCGTGGTGACGCCGGAATCCACACAGTCCAACGCGCTGTCAAGCCCACGCATACACGCCCGCACGTTGCCCTGACGTGCGTGATTGGCCGCGATCCTCTCAGCGATGAGGGCTCGTAGCCGCCCATCGTCACAACCCCGTACCAGGCGACCGGCTGCGATCCCGGCATCGGTCGAGACATCGTGCTTCCCAGCCTGAGCAGCGAAGAACGCGATGTCGTACAAGGCATACGCGGCCAACGAGACATCACCCGCCTCATGGGCTGCTCTGCGCGCCTCATCACAGTAACGCCGAGCCCCGTCAAAATCACCGAGAGCAAATACGTAATAAGCCAACGCGGTGCTCGCCCGCCCGAACGCGACGAGCAGGCGCGGACGTGTCGCATCAGGGCAGTCCCGCAGCAGGTCCTCGATCAACGCCCGCTGAGCCAACATCGTGGGCAACACCGCCGACGGGCCGAAAATCTCCTCCTGCCACAGGCACGACAGAATCATCGCCTCGATCTCGTCGATGACCCCGGGATCCACCTGCCCCGATGAGATCGCCCGCGCGGTGTGGCTCAGCCCGTCGGGGCTCGTCGCCGTCGCTGTCAAGATCGTGATCAGTCGCGTCGCGTCTCGTCGGTTCAGATTCATCATTCTCACCCACCTGGCCAGACACTCGGCACATCGACACCCATCATCGCCGGGCGACGTCAGCGCGCCACTTGGCGCCGTGGGTATCTGTGTCACACCCTCGTCGGTCGGAGGCGTCACACTGCGGCCCTCCTGCCACGCTGCGGCCAGCTCCAGCGACGCGCCATGCTCCGTCGCAAGGACCGCGAGCCATGCCGCGAGCACCCTCCCACCTGCGTCGGTCTCGTCGTCGGCCAACTTCCACCAGGCTGCGTCGTTGGTGCTGGCGTTGGCCTCGATCCGGCTGAGCGTGCTTCGATCACGGTCCACCCGCAGACCGAGCTTGCGCTGACTCAGTCCCGCGGCCAGCCGCGCCCGACGCAGCTCCCGGCCGAGGGCGGCTCGCTGCTCGGCCGTGCTTGTCTCACACTCGTCCGCCATGTTCGCGCCCCTCCTGCTGAACCTGGTACCAAAACTTAAGCCGCGCGAGCGTAGCGCCCTCGTTCGGACCCACCTCGACCTCGGCACCGCACCAGACGGCTCAACAACCGATCTCTGCTCCAGCCGCGGCGACCGCGTGCGCATGCAGCGCCTTTACCTGGCCGGCGTGCCACGTCATCCGTGCCGCGAGGTACTCCGAGCGCAGCTCGGTGGCGACGGCGAGGACGGCGTCGAGGTCATGAGCCACGCCGGTCCGGCGGAACAGGTCGGCCGCCCGGCGGTCCACGATGCCATAGTTGCCCAGCATGGCGACGATTTCGAGGAAGTCCGGCCAGAACACCTCCCGCGTCGCGCCGGCCGAGCGCCAGTCGGTGCCGGCGTAGACCTCCAGCGCCTCGCCGATCACCTCGCCGAGGTGGCCGTAGGAGTCATCGCAGCACTCCATCAGATCCAGGCCGATCGTCAGCATCGCCCGGCGCACCGCCAGCGTCTGCGGTCCGTCGCCGCTCTCCAGGAATCGGGCTGCCTCGGCCAGGTCGTAGGCGAGCTCTCCGGTCGCCCAGCCGTCGTTGTCGTAACGTCTGCCGAGGTTGTCGAGGCCGAACAGCGCGACCAACCGGTCGTAGGGTTCCTGCGGCGAGCTCGGGAAACTCGCCCATCGACCGAACCGCGCGCGGTTGGTCAACCGGAGCGACGGTGGGTTGCGCATCGGCGGGGTCATGTAGCGCTCGGACAGGCTCTGCTTGAACACCCGTGCGCGGGCGCGAGTGATCATCCCCTTCTCTCCGAGCGCCTCCCCGACCAGCTCACCGGCGCTGAGCCCGGCCACCGCCAGGCGCTCCCGCAGGTCCAGCAGATGGCTCCACCTCGCCTCGGTCTCGAACCGGTCGACCTTCGCGATCGCCGCGTCGAAGCCGTCCCAGTCGCCACCGTGGTCGCGCACGCACAGCGCGGCGTACCACAGATCCCAGTACGACCACTCGACACCGGCGTCCGTGCGCCACATCTCGGGGCCGTACTTCAGCGCCTCCCCGGTCGTCGTCACCGCAGCGAGCCGACCGCGAGGAGGCTGCGGTTCACCCGTTCGATGTCGAAGGCGGCCGGATCGAACTCGGCGGCGCGCTCCAGGCCCATCCAGGTCACCATCTCGTCGTGCTCGGGGGCGTCGGGGTCGGCGAGGATCCTCCGGAGATCCGCATAGCCCGGCGCGCCGCCGCAGTCCTCCGGCGGGCAGGCGCCCCCACCGGCGATGCACCGGGGGTAATGCCCGGCCGGCTCGGCCGTCCGGACCTCCTCGACGAGGATCTCGTGCTCCCAGTCGTCACCGTAGTCGTAGGTGTAACCGAACCTGCTGCCCCGGTCGACGGCAAGATCACCGAACTGCACCGACTGCTCGTCGACGAAGGTGAGATCCGGATCCGGGGGGCCGTAGGTGTGCGTGCCGTCGGTGAAGCTGTGCAGGTGACAGTTCTGCCAGCCCATCGCCACCTGGATCACGTCGTGGAACCGGCTCAGCGGCATCGCGGCCGGGATCAGCAGCCGCCGCCACACCGGCGGCTCCGCGACCTCGGCGAGGGTGACGAGGACCTGGTGGACGCGATCGCCGGGCTCGGGCTCACCCCGAAGGCGACGGGTCCCGTGCCGGCCGGCTGCGGTCAGCTTGGCGGAGTCCTCGGTCAGCGTCACGGCACCCAGCTGGTCCAGGGCCGCGAGCGCGCGCCGCACGTCGCGGTCGTTCATCCGGTGGGCGGTGGAGAGCTGCTGGTCAGTGGCGTGGTCGAGCACGTAGGGTGCCGTCACGGCTTCCCACACCGGCTCGTACAGCTCGTCCAACGCCACAGCGCCGTCCCGGCTGTGCAGCACCGACAGCAGCGCGTCGACGCCGGCGGCGAACTCCCGGCGCAGGAACGACTCGCCCCATCCCGACGGCAGGAACGCGGTGCCCAGCCGCCCGAACGTCTCGAACAGCGTCATCCACAGCTGCGCCGGATGGTCGAGCATCGCGATGGCCTTCTTGACGGGCACCAGCCGCCCTCGCACGACCCGCACGAGCCGCGCCGCCTTGGCCCACTCGACGATCATGCTCAGAATCAGCAGCTCCGTGCTGGACTTGGTCCGGAACACCCGATCGTCGATCGCGGGGTCGATCACGTCACCGGTGCCCAGCCGCTCGACGAGGACCCGGGCGTCGGCCAGGGTGATCACACCCTTCTGGGTGAGCTTACGGCCGTCTCCGACCCACCTCACGAAGTCGACGATCTGCGCGACCAGCGCGGACTCGCCGACAGCGGCATCGATGTCGCCGTGTGCAGAACTTGTCATCCAGGTCTCCCTCCGAATATCGGCCTAACGATCAGGTAGACGTCACGCAACGTGCGCATCGCCACACATCGCCGCGAGGCTGCTCGAGGCTGCCCGGCTGCGGGAGGCCCTCGGTTCCACGGCCGGGCGAGAGGGCCCGCTACCCTGCTGCGGTGACCGCGACCCGTCCCGCACCGGCCGAGTTCGGCCTGGCCGCGCAGCTGAGCCGGTTCGTCGCGATCGGTGTGCTGTCGGCCCTGGTCGACTTCGGCGCCTACCACGGGCTGCTCGCGTTGGGTACCTGGGTGCATGCGGCGAAGGCGGCCAGCTTCGTCTGCGGCACCACGACGGCGTACCTGCTCAATCGCCGGTTCACGTTCTCCTCGGCGGGTGGCCGCAGCCGGTTCGCCGGGTTCGTGCTGCTCTATGGTACGACGTTCGCGCTGAACATCGGCATGAACGCGCTGATGCTGGCCGTGCTGCCGGCGATGCCGCTGCGCGTGAGCCTGGCGTGGATGATCGCGCAGGGGACCGCCACAGTGATCAACTTCGTGATGCTCCGGACGGTCGTCTTCCGCAGCTGAGACAGCAAGATCACCGGCCGGGCGCGAAACCCGGTCAGGATCGACCCTTTTCGCGCCGAACTGGTGATCTTCATGACTCTGCGCGGTGAAATCTTTCTGCGCGCCCCTGCCGGAGCAGCCGCAGCCACTGCGCGAACTGCCGCAGGCTGCCCTTCGTGACCAGGAAGTACCAGGCGAACCGGGGCAGCTCCAGCATCCCGACCCGGCGCATTCCCGGCTGCGAGACGAGGTACCCGCGGTTGCGGTAGGTGTAGTAGCGCTTCACCGGGTCGTCGGGGTCGCGGGCGTGCAGCAGGCCACCGAGCATCGGCTTGTCGTCGTCGGAGCCCGCGGGGTGCAGGTAGACCGCCCGCAGCGCGGTGCCGAACGGCAACCCCGAACGGACCAGCCGCCGGTGCATCTCCACCTCGTCGCCGCGGACGAACAGCCGCAGGTCCGGCACGCCGACGACGTCGAGCGTCGACGCGCGGAACAGCGCGCCGTTGAACAGCGCGGCGATCCCGGGAAGCAGCTCGTCGTCGGCGCCGTGCGCGATGTCGGCGGCCAGCGCCGCCCGCGAGCGGTGCCAGGTGAGCCCGCGCCGCACCGGGAAGGCGAGCCGGTCGGGATCGTCGGCGTCCGCCACGGTGGGCGACACCGCGGCCAGCCCGCGGCGCTGCGCAAGGTCGACGAGCGTGGCGAGCGTGGTCTCGTCGGCGGCGCGACCGTCGTCGTCGCCGAGCCAGATCCACTCCGGGCCCATCGCGAGCGCGTGCAGCATGCCGAGGGCGAACCCGCCCGCGCCGCCGAGGTTGCTCCACGACGGCAGCCAGGTGGCGGGCAGCCCGCAGGCCTGCACGACCTCGCGCGCCGGCCGGTCCGGGCCGTTGTCCACGACGATCAGGTGCGCGACCGGGTGGGTCTGCTTGGCCAGCGCGGCCAGCGAGTCGACCAGCACCTCGGCCCGGTGGCGCGTGACGACGACCGCGACAACCGAGCCGGGCGGGAGGGGCTCGGGACTCACCGGGCGTCGATCTCGGCGAGCACGTCGCGGCCCTTGTAGTGCGCCAGCACCTCGCGTAGCGGGCCGTGCTCGCGGATCGTGCCGCGGTCCATCCAGATCGCGGTGTCGCACAGCTCGGCGAGGAACTCGTCGGAGTGCGAGGCGAACACCAGGATCCCGGAGCGCTCCACCAGCGAGTTGAGCCGGCGTCGGGCCTTGGCGAGGAACTCCGCGTCGACCGCGCCGATGCCCTCGTCGAGCAGCAGGATCTCGGGATCGATGCTGGTGACGACGCCGAGTGCGAGCCGCACCCGCATCCCGGTGGAGTAGGTGCGCAGCGGCATCGACAGGTAGTCGCCGAGCTCGGTGAACTCCGCGATGTCCTCGACGCGCGACTCCATCTGCTTGCGTGTCATGCCCAGGAACAGCCCCCGGATGAGGATGTTCTCCAGCCCGGAGATCTCCGGGTCCATGCCCACGGCCAGGTCGAAGACCGGCGCGACCTTGCCGACGACCGACGCGCGCCCGCGGGTGGGCTCGTAAATGCCCGACATCAGTCGCAGCAGCGTGGACTTGCCCGCGCCGTTGTGCCCGACCAGCGCGACGCGGTCGCCCGTGCGCAGGGCGACGGTGATCTTGCGCAGCGCCTCGATGATGGGCACCTTGGAGCCGGTGCCGATCCGGCCACCGGCCCGTCCGAGCACGGCCTTCTTCAGCGACCGCGTCTTGGCGTCGAAGATCGGGAAGTCGACGGCCGCGTCCTCGATGTCGATGCTGACCATGTTGTCCTACACCCAGTACGCGACGCGCGAGCGGTAGTTGCGCAGGCAGACGAGCGCGGCGAGACACCCCACGACGGTGATGGCGCCGACCACGTACCAGTGCCGCCAGACGATCTCGTGGCCCAGCATCGGCTGGCGCAGGATCTCGACGAAGTGCAGCACCGGGTTGATCTCCGCGATACGGGCCCGCTCGGCGACCGCGGGGTTCTCCAGGAGCGTGTCGTAGCGCCAGACGATCGGCGTCATGAAGAACAGCAGCTGGGTCAGGCTCGCGATGATCGGTGGGATGTCCCGGAACCGGGTGGCGACGATCCCGGCGAGGACCGCGATCCACGCGCCGTTGAGCACGAGAATCGCGAACGCGGGGACCGCGAGCAGCAGCGACCACCCCAGTGGCTGCGGGAAGATGATTATCAGGAGGCCCCAGATGACCAGGTTGTGCGCGAAGAACAGCGTCTGGCGCCACACCAGCCGGTAGACGTGCAGGCTCAGCGGGGCCGGCAGGAACTTGATCAGGCCCTCGTTGGCGATGAAGACCTCGCTGCCCTCGAGGATGGCGCCACTGATGAACGTCCAGATCAGCAGGCCGGTGGCGACGTAGGGCAAGAACGTGGTGATGTCCTCGCCGAACAGTGCCCCGTAGAGGATGCCCATCGCCGTGGCGACGACCCCCATGCTGATGCTGATCCACAGTGGCCCGAGCACCGAACGGCGATAGCGCTGCTTGATGTCCTGCCACCCCAGGTAGCCCCACAGCGGCCGCTGCCGCCAACCCTGCCCGAGGTCGCCGAACGCGCGCTGCCAGCTGCGCGAGCCGGGGGCGTCGGCCACGGCGGACCGCGAGGACCTGGCGTCCCCGGCCCGGCCGCTGCCGGTGGTCATCGTCTGAGCCACCAGGCGAGGGTACCGGCGGACGCCCCCTTCCCCCACGCCGCCCGGGCCTCGGGCGGGAGGCGACGAGCGGCACTCTCGTCCGGGCCTGTCCGACGCGAGAGTGCCACTCGTGGCGCTACAGGTACTGGCCGGTGCGGCCGCCCAGGCCGCCCTCCGGAGGTTGCGGGCCCGACCCGGGAGGCAGGCCCTTGCGCATCTGCTCCAGCTGTGCGCGGGCAGCCATCTGCTGGGCGAACAGCGCCGTCTGGATGCCGTGGAACAACCCCTCCAGCCAGCCGACGAGCTGCGCCTGCGCGATCCGCAGCTCGGCGTCGGACGGCGTGGTGTCCTCGGTGAACGGCAGGCTCAACCGGTGCAGCTCGTCGCGCAGCTCCGGTGCGATTCCCCCCTCCAGCTCCTTGATCGAGTTGTCGTGGATCTCGCGGAGCCGCACGCGGGACGCCTCGTCCAGCGGTGCCGCACGCACCTCCTCGAGCAACTGCTTGATCATCGTGCCGATGCGCATGACCTTGGCGGGCTGTTCGACCATCTCGCCCACGTCCTGCTCGGCGCCGGCGTTCTCGTCTGACTGCGAGACCCGGGTCATACCCTCAGGGCGTCCGTCCGGCCCGATGACCATCACCTGCTGCTCGTCGTCTGTGCTCTGCTCTGGTTCCATGGTTCCCATACTCCCGGTGAACACGCCTCGTGCTCACCGCATCACTGATCGACATAGTGTCGTCGTTACCGTATCGGGAACCACACTCAGCCGTTCCGTGACGTCACCAGCAGCAGCTTTCCGACCACACCGCCCCGCTCCAGCAGCGCGTGTGCCTCGGCCGCCCGCTCCATCGGCACCGTCGCGTGCACGATCGGCCGCACCCGCCCGTCGGCGATCATCGGCCACACCTGCTCGCGGACGTCGGTGACGATCGTGCCCTTCCCGTTCGGCCCGTCGACGGGCCGCCCGCGCAGCCCCATCGCCGTGACGCTGCCGCGCTTGCGCAGCAGCGCGCCGAGGTCCAGCTCGGCCCGCGCCCCACCTTGCAGCCCAATGATCATCAGCCGGCCGTCGAGGGCGAGGGCATCGAGATTGGCGGCGAGGCCTTTCGCGCCCATGTTGTCAAGGATGACGTCGGCGCCGTGCCCGTCGGTCGCCTTGTGCAGCTCGGCGGGGACGTCGCCGCGGTAGTCGAGGACGATGTCGGCGCCGAGCTCGCGGCAGCGTTGCAGCCGGTCCGGCGCACCGGCCGTGGCGGCGACCCGGGCGCCGAGTGCCTTCGCCACCTGGATCGCGTGCGTTCCGATGCCACCGCTGCCACCCTGGACCAGGAACGTCTCACCAGCTGTGAGATGCGCGGCCAGCACGACGTTCGACCAGACGGTGCACGCCACCTCCGGCAGCCCGGCCGCGGTCACGACGTCGATCCCGGACGGGATCGGCAACAGCTGTGCAGCGGGCACGACCACCTTCTCCGCGTACCCACCCCCGGCCAGCAGCGCGCACACCTCGTCGCCGACCCGCCAACCCGTGACGCCCGCACCGAGCGCCGCGACCCGCCCCGAGCACTCCAGACCGATGATCTCTGAAGCACCTGGTGGCGGCGGGTAGTGGCCCTGGCGCTGCAGGAGATCGGCGCGGTTGACCGCGCTCGCCGTGACCTCGACGACGACCTCGTCCGGCCCCGCCATCGGGTCGGGTACCTCGGTCCACTGCAGAGCGTCCGGCCCACCCGGCTCGCGCACCGTGATCGCGTACATGGACGCGGACGCTATTGCGTCGAGCGGCCGCTCGCGATCCGGCACGCTACGAGCGTATGGAGCACCCCGAACAATGGCCGCTGCGCCACCTCGTGCTGCGCACCCCGCGCCTAGAGCTGCGCCCGGACGACGACGAGGGCCTGCGCGAGCTGGTCGAGGAGGCCTACCTGGGCGTCCACCCGCCGGAGGAGATGCCGTTCCTGGAACCGTGGACCGACGCCGACCCGTCCTGCCTCGGGCGCAAGACGATGCAGCACTTCTGGTCGGAGCGGTCGAGATTCACCCTGGAGAAGTGGACGATCCACTTCCTGGTCCGCCTCGACGGGTGCGTGATCGGCACCCAGGGCCTCGGTGCCACCGACTTCGCCCGCACCCGCGAGGTGGACACCGGCTCCTGGATCGGCCTGCGTCACCAGCGCCGCGGGTTCGGCACGGAGATGCGCGCCGCCGTGCTGGCCTTCGCGTTCGACCACCTCGGGGCCGTCCGCGCGCGGTCGGCTGCCTTCGCCGACAACACCGCGTCGCTGCGGGTGTCGGAGCGGTTGGGGTATCGCCGCGACGGCACGGCGACGGTCGTGCGCCGTGGGGTGGCCACCGAGGAGGTGCGCCTGCTCCTCGGCTGTGATGGCTTCGTCCGTCCGGAGTGGACGGTATCGGTGGAAGGTGTCGACGGCTGCCGCCCGCTCCTGGGCGCCGACTGA
Source organism: Mycobacteriales bacterium (assembly GCA_038257875.1). Lineage (GTDB taxonomy): Bacteria > Actinomycetota > Actinomycetes > Mycobacteriales > Pseudonocardiaceae > Pseudonocardia. The sequence goes on along the minus strand of JBBSQN010000011.1, from coordinate 13,623 downwards.
CCAGGCAGTGATCGTCACGAGATGTACGTGAGCGCCCTCCGGAGGGCGCTCACGTACATCTCGTAGCGATCTTCCGGGGGGCAGGTACCGTGCGTGGTGGAAGCGTGGCAGAGCGGCCGAATGCACTCGCCTTGAAAGCGAGAGTCCCGCAAGGGTCCGGGGGTTCGAATCCCTCCGCTTCCGCCACCCTGACCAGGGGGAACGGCTGTGGCTGAGCGCTGTGTAGCGGCTTACCCGTTACCCGGGGTCTCAGTTCGGGTCTCACTTGGTGTCCACAGAGCGCCCCGACGCGGTCCGCGATGTCGGTCGTGAGCTGAACCGGAGCGATCCCAGGCGTCGACCAGACGCGACACGACGAGCGAGGTCAGTTCGTGACAGGTGGTGATACACCGTTCCACAGCATCGAGATCGGTACCGCGAGCAGCCTGTCTCCAAAGGGGAGCGGCCGATCTCCGGTGAAGAACACGACGCCTGCTACGAAGTCCGTACCCAGCCGGTCGCGCTGCATGGCCAGATGGCGGAAGTCCTCACCGCGGACCGTCGCCGTTGCCTTGACCTCGATTCCGACCACTCGCCCTGCCGGTGTCTCCAGGATGATGTCGACCTCCCGGCCGTCGCGGTCCTGGAAGTGGAACAGGCCGACCTCTATTTCGGAGACCGCTCGCAACTTCGTCAGCTCCGTCACGACGAAGGTCTCCAGCAGCGCGCCGGCGGCCGGATTGCCGACCTTCGCGAGTGCGTCGGCTCCTTGTTCCATGAGCCATGCGGCCAGCCCGGTGTCGGTGAGATGCACCTTCGGTCTGCGCTTGACGCGAGCGGTCAGGTTCCGCGACCAGGCTGGGAGGCGCTGCACGAGGAAGACGGTCTCGAGGAGCGGCAGGTAGCTGCGCACGGTGTCGTCGTCGATGCCGAGGCCACGAGCGAGGCCCGCCACGTTGAGCTCCTGCGCGGTGAGCGCCGCGAGCAATCGGAACATCCGAGGTAGCAGCTCGACGTGGCGTACCCGCGCGACGTCGAGGACCTCGCGCTGGGTGACCGTGGTCAGGTAACTGGAGAACCAGCGGGCACGCGACTTGGCCGATCGCAGGCTGACCGCCTCGGGGAAACCTCCGATACAGGCGAGCTGCAGGTACTCATGGCGGGTCATCGGCTCGGGAGACTCGTGCAGCAATGACTCGGGGTGTTCGAACAATCGTTGGACGAGTGCTGGCGGTACGCCTGCTCGTTCAGCGACGGAGAACGGCCACAGCTCGATCAACGCGGCCCGACCGGCCAGCGACTCCGAGAGGGTCGGTACGGTCAGGAACCGGGTCGATCCCGAGAGGACGAAGGCGCCCCGGCGCTGCTCCCGGTCGACCGCAGCCTTGATCGCGAGGATGAACTCGTTCCCGGCGCGCTGGACCTCGTCGACGAACAGGGGTCGCGGTAGTGCCTGGACGTATCCGCCTGGGTCGTCGCGTGCCGCCGCGCGCTGGTCGGCGTCATCAAGTGTGACGAAGGCGCCGCCGAGCCGGGCGTGCAGCTCGCGTAGCAGGGTGGTCTTGCCCGCCTGCCGGGGCCCGTTGACGATCGTCACTCGGAAGTCGGTGACACACTCCTCGACCAGCGCCGTCGTGTGACGTGCCAGCAGCGCGCTATCCCGATCAGGATCTACCACGTCGGCGACACTACCCGGCCGGCTTCCTCTCTTCGGCATTTCGCGGCTGAGATCTTCGCTTTTCGCGGCCGCTCAGTTCGTATTTTGCCGAGATCCTCAGGAGCCCGGAGACCCCCGTGGCCTCCGGGCAGCGTAGGTCATAGGTTCACGCATGATTGAAAATCGCTATGACCAGCGGGAACACCAACCTGGCTCGAGCCGGCCGGGAAACTCGGCTCAGGGCGAGGTCTCGTGGCTGCGACGATGCGCTGTCGCCCGGTCAGTCCCAGGAACCTCTCCTGCCAAGGGGCGTGCTCCGGAACCGGTACGGGTTCCCGGTAGATCCCGAAGGAGCGCCACATCTCCACTGACGGCGTCGTGCCCTCCCACATGGCCCGTGACAGCTCCTCCGACAGTGGGCTTGCGAGCCCGAGGTGAGCTGCTACGTCGTGAGCGGTGAGGCTGCGCGCGACGTTGAGCTGCCAGAAGTAGTCTCCCACTGGCACGTCCCCGAAGGAGCAGTGCACGATCGCGTTGACGTCGGTGACCTGGTACGCGGCGTCACATGCGCGAGCCGCGATGCGCCGCAGGTTGCCGTGCGGGTCGGTGCCGAGCAGGTCGTCGTCGAAGCGGTCCCGACCGACCTCGTCCATCGTCCGGCCGGCCAGCATGTCGGGGATCCAGGCCTCGTCGTAGGCGAGGTGGGCGAGTACCCGGCGCAGGGGCGCCGGCAGGTCGGCGCCGGGCATGTCGAACACCGGTGGCAGCTCGATGCCCCAGTGCTCCTCGCGGACGTACCCGAACACCTGCATCGCGGCCTGGTCGGCCAGCAGGAACACCGCTGCCTCACGGATCATGACGCTCTCCTTCGTCGATCAGCTTGTTGCGAGGACGACGTTAGAAGGTGGGTACGTCAGTTTCCGGCGGGCTGGCCGACCCAGCGGACGAAAATCGCGTGCTCCCGCCGTGGGCTGCGGCTAGTTTCGGTGCCATGCCTGGTTGACGTTCGGTCCCGCCCCCGGCTCGTCCGCTCGCTCGACGCATGGTCGGGTGGGCGCTGCTGGCCGACGTCGTGCCGCTCTACCCGCTGTACGCCCTGTTGTTCGCTGACACCGGGCTCTCGGGCGCGCAGATCTCCGCGCTGTTCGCGATCTGGTCGGCTGTGGGGTTGCTCGCCGAGGTGCCGTCGGGGGCTCTCGCCGACCGGTTCTCCCGGCGCGGTGCACTGGTCGCGGCGGGGGTGCTGCAGGCCGGTGGGTACGCCCTGTGGATCCTGCTGCCCGGCTTTCCCGGGTTCGCGGCCGGTTTCGTGGTGTGGGGACTCGGGGGCGCGCTCGTGTCCGGTGCGCAGGAGGCGCTGCTCTACGACGGCTTGGCTGCGGTGGCGGCGCAGGAGCAGTACGCGCGGATCAACGGCTGGGTCGTCTCAGCGGGGCTGATCGCGCAGTTCCCGGCCGCCGGTGCCGCCACTGTGCTGTTCGCGGTCGGCGGGTACCCGCTGGTCGGGTGGGCGAGCGTCGGTGTCGGCCTCGCGACGGCGGCGGTGGCCGCCCGGCTCCCGGAACCCCCACGCGACGACGGTCCCCACAGCGACGAGCCCGGCTATCTCGCGACGCTGCGCACGGGCATTGTCGAGGCCGCGGCCCGGCCCGGGGTGCGGGCGGCCCTGGTGGCGGCGGCCCTGCTCGGCGGGTTCGACGCGCTCGAGGAGTACTTCCCGCTGATCACCGAGGATCGGGGGGTGCCGACGGCGGCCGTCCCACTGGCGATGCTGCCGATCGCGGTGGCGGGGGCCGTCGGGGCCGCGTCGGGTGGCAGCGCGAGTCGCCTGCGTCCCGTGCCGCTCGCCGCCGTCCTCGGCCTGTCGATGCTGCTGCTGGGCGCTGCCGACCTCACCCGGCAGCCGGTCGGGCTCGTGGCCGTGGCGGTGTTCTACGGCCTGTACCGGGCGGCGCTCGTGGTCGTGGACGCGCGCCTGCAGGAGCGGATCGACAGCGGCTCGCGGGCCACGGTCACTTCGGTCGCCGGCATCGGCACCGAGGCCGTGACGTTCGGGCTGTACGCCGCCTGGGCGCTTGGTGACGTCATGGCGGTGGCTGTGCTCGGCGCGCTGGCCGCGGCGGCCCTGCCCCGCCTGCTCCGCGCCCGGGGCGGCGGGTAGCAACCGCCCCCGAGGTCACTACCCGCCGACTATGAGGAGACGTCGGCGGTCCTGTTGATACGTCTCAGACCGGGTCGGTGAGGAACGCGGTGGCTGCCGCGGCCAGGTGTCCGGGGTCGGCCACTCCGCACAGCTCGCGGGCGGAGTGCATGGAGAGCACCGGGATACCGACATCGACGGTCCGGATGCCGAGCCGCGTGGCGAGGATCGGCCCGACCGTCGTTCCGCAGGGCACCGTGTTCTTCGAGACGAACACCTGGGTCGGCACGCCGGCGTCGCGGCACGCGCGCTGCCACGCCGCGGCACCGGGGGCGTCGGTGGCGTAGCGCTGGTTCGCGTTGACCTTGAGCGCCGGGCCGGCGCCCGGCAGGCAGCGGTGCGTCGGGTCGTGGTGGTCGAGGTAGTTCGGGTGCGCGGCGTGCGTGACGTCCACCGACAGGCAGCGCGACCCCGCGAACGCCGCTCCGCGGTTGTCGAAACCACCGGCGAGGCGGGTCAGCACGGTCTCCAGCAGCGGGCCCGACGCTCCGGTCGCCGAGCCGCTGCCGATCTCTTCGTGATCGAACCCGACGAACACCGGGATCACCCCGGAGACGTCGTCCGCGGCGGCGAGCAGCGCGCCGATCCCGGCGTGCACCGAGGCCAGGTTGTCCAGTCGCGGCGCGGCCAGCAGCTCCTCGGACTCACCGAGCAGCGCGGGTGGATTGACGTCGTGCACCACGAGGTCGTGCGCGGCCACCTCGCCGGAGTCCATGCCGACCTCGTCAGCCAGAAACTCGACCAGATCACCGTCGTCAGCCGCACCGAGGCCCCAGACCGGCAGCAGGTGCTGCTGCGCGTCGAGCGTGAGCCCCTGGTTCACGTTCCGGTCGAGGTGGATCGCGAGCTGCGGCACCCGCAGCAGCGGTCGCGCCACGTTGACCAGCACCGTTGAGCCGTCGTAGAGCGCAAGGCGCCCGGCGAGGCCGAGGTCACGGTCCAACCAGGAGTTCCACAGCGCCCCGCCGTAGACCTCGACGGCCACCTGCCGCCAGCCGCCCCGGCCGGTGTCCGGGCGCGGCTTGACCTTGAGCGTCGGCGAGTCGGTGTGCGCGGCGAACACCCGTATCGGCGTGCCGGGCGGGGCGGTCTCGGGTACGAACCAGGCCAGCAGCGTGCCGTCGCGCACGAGGTAGCGCCCGCCCGGCCCGTCGGTCCACGGCCCGGCCTCGGGTTGCTCGGTGAACCCGGCCGAACTAAGCCGTCGGACGCCCTCGGCCACCGCGTGGTACGGCGTCGGCGCGACGGTGATGAAGGCGGCGAGATCCTGCGCGAGTTCGTCCATCGCCCTTAATCCTCCCCCACACGTCCGCCACAGCCGCCCCCGGCGTCGCGACGCTGCTGCGGAGCTGATCGTCCAGCAGGAATCGGTGCCGTGAACGGGCGAATACCTGCTGCACGATCAGCTCCGCGACACCGGCCACTCGGATGAGTGAACCCACCTATGCTCGTGTGGGTGACGGCCAACCCCTTGCTCACGCCCAGCCCGCTGCCCTTCGGCTTCCCCGATTTCGACGCCATCGGTGAGGAGCACTTCGTGCCGGCCTTCACGGCGGGGATGGCCGAGCAACGCGCCGAGATCGATGCGATCACCGCCGAGCCCGGACCGGCCACGTTCGACAACACGATCGTCGCGCTGGAGCGCTCAGGTGCGGTCCTGCGCCGGGTCTCGGCCGTGTTCTTCACCCTCGCCGGCTCGTGCAGTACCCCGGGAGTCCGCGCGATCGAGGCCGAGGTCGCGCCGCAGCTCGCCGCGCACGCCGACGCGATCACCCTCGACCCGGTGCTGTTCGCTCGCGTCGAGGCACTGTTCGCGGCCCGCCATGACCTGGGCCTCGACGCTGAGTCGCTGCGGCTGCTGGAGCGCCACCACCGCGACGCCGTCCGTGCGGGCGCCCGCCTCGGGCCCGACGAGCAGGAGCGGCTGCGGGCGCTGAACGTCGAGCTGTCGGCGCTGTCCACGGAGTTCGGCGCCAGGCTGCTGGCCGAGGCCAACGAATCCGCGGTGCTCGTCGAGGATCTCGCGCAGCTCGACGGGCTGGCCCCGGACGCGATCTCCGCGGCCGCCCGCGCTGCCGCGGCGCGCGGTCACGACGGCGCCTATCTGATCACGATCGTGCTGCCGACCGGGCAGCCGGTGCTCTCCTCGCTCACCGACCGCGACCTTCGCGAGCGCATTCACACCGCGTCGATCTCCCGGGGCGTGCGCGGCAATGCCCACGACACCCGCGAGCTCGTGCTGCGGATGAGCGCGTTGCGGGCCGAGCGGGCGTGGCTGCTCGGCCACCCGCATCACGCGTCCTGGGTCGTCGAGATCGGCACGGCCGGCACCGTCGAGGCGATCGACGCGATGCTCGCGAAGCTGGCGCCCGTCGCGGCGGCCAACGCCCGGGCCGAGGCGGCCGAGCTGTCGGCGCACGCGGGGCACGAAATCGAGGCCTGGGACCGTGCCTTCCACGCCGAGCGGGTGCGCCGCGAACGGTTCGACCTCGACGCCGACTCGCTGCGACCCTACTTCGAGCTGGAGCGCGTGCTGCACGACGGCGTCTTCCACGCCGCCGGTCGGCTCTACGGGCTGCGGTTCGCCGAGCGCCACGACCTGCCGCGCTACCACCCCGAGGTGCGGGTCTTCGACGTCTTCGACGAGGACGGGCAGCTCGGCCTGTTCGTCGCCGACCTGTACGCGCGGGACGCGAAGCGCGGCGGGGCGTGGATGAACTCCTTCGTCACCCAGTCGCGGTTGCTGGGTACGAGGCCGGTGGTGCTGAACACGCTCAACCTCGCCCGTCCGGCCGACAGCGAGCCCACGTTGCTCACGGTTGACAACGTGCGCACCCTGTTCCACGAGTTCGGCCACGCGCTGCACGGGCTGTTCTCCGACGTGCAGTACCCGACCTTCGCTGGCACGGCGGTGCCGCGCGACTTCGTCGAGTATCCGTCGCAGGTCAACGAGATGTGGCTGGACGACCCGGAGATCCTCGCGAACTACGCCCGGCACCACGAGACGGGTGAGCCGCTGCCGGCCGAGCTGGTGACGCGGCTGGCGCAGGCGCGGCGTTTCGGGGAGGGCTTCGCCACCACCGAGTACCTGGCCGCAGCGCTGCTCGACCAGTCCTGGCACCGGCTCGGTGTGGACGACGCGGTATCGGACGTGGAGCGTTTCGAGGACGACGCGCTGGTCGCGGCGGGTATCGCGGTGTCGATCGCGCCGCCGCGCTACCGCAGCACCTACTTCAGCCACGTCTTCGGCGGCGCCTACAGCGCGGGCTACTACTCCTACATCTGGAGCGAGGTGCTCGACGCCGACACCGTCGAGTGGTTCACCGAGAACGGCGGGCTACGTCGTGAGAACGGTGACGTGTTCCGCCGCGAGCTGCTCTCCCGTGGCGGTGCGGTCGACCCGATGGCGGCCTACCGCGCCTTCCGCGGCAGGGACCCGGAGATCGGGCCCCTGCTCACCCGCCGCGGCCTGGCCGGATGAGCTGAACCAGCCGAACCCTACGCGGCGGGGCTACCGTCCACAGGGAGAAGGTCACTCACAGCACCGCGGCCGTCCGGTACCGGACGGCCGCGGTCAGAACCTTCGAAGCAGGCAGGAGCAATCCCTGCCTCACGGAGGCGTCATGCTCTGGCGCCGCTCCGTCGGCCGATGACGAGGCGGTAGATGCCGAGCAGGACCAGCGCGCCGACCAGCGCGATCAGCCAGGTTCGGATCTCGAAGAACCCTCCGGTCCCCACACCGAACAGCGCGGAGCTGATCCAACCGCCCAGGAGACCACCGACGATACCGACCAGTATCGTCACGATGATCCCACCCGGGTCCTTGCCCGGCATGATCAGCTTGGCCAGCGCGCCAACGATCAGACCAACGACGATCCATCCGAGAAAGCCCATGATCCCTCCCTGTTCAGGCCCCGATGTCGGGGTTGGCGGAATTATGGGCTCAGAGTGTGTCGGCCGCCACTGCTGCGTAGATCTTCAACCGAACGTCCCCTCGTCAGACGTCCGGCATTCACCTCACCGTGACCTCACCGATGCCGCCCACCGGGCACCCCGGCCTGGCGTCAGGTGACGATCCGGACGGTCAGCGGGTAGCGGAACTCCTGCCCGGACGAGGCCCGCACCGTCGCCAGCACGACGCAGACGAGGTAGAAGATCCCGTACAGCGGCAGCAGCACGAAGCCGATCAACACGAACAGCAGCAGCGCGAACACGATGCTGTAGACCAGCGCGTTGAGCTGGAAGTTGAGCGACTCCACCGCGTGCCGTCGTACGTACGGGGAGTCCTGGCCCTTGAGCAGGAGCACCAACAGCGGCGCGAACAGTCCCAGGGCGAGCCATGCGGTGAGGATGCTGCCCAGGTGGGCGGCCATCGCCCAGTTGCGTTCCTCAGCAGTGCCGTCATGGCCCGGGGCGCCGGGCGGCGGGGAGGAGCTCATCACCCCATTGAACCGCATCGCCGGGTGCAGGGGCCGCGGTTTCGTGGCGCTACCCGCCGAAGGAGCGGGCTGCCTCGAGGAAGGCGTCGTTCTCCCCGGGCGTCGAGACCGTCACGCGCACCCCGTCTGGGTGGAACGGGCGGACGAGCACCTTGTGTTCCAGGCAGTGCGTCGCGAAGGGGGCGGTCCGCTCGCCGAGCGCGAGCCAGACGAAGTTGGCCTGCGTGGGTGGCACCGTATAGCCGGCAGCGAGCAGGGCGTCGCGCACCCGGACGCGCTCGGTGGTCACCTCGGCACACGCGGCGAGCAGGCCGTCAGCGTCGTCGAGGGCCGCGAGCGCGCCGGCCTGGGCCACCGAGCTCACGCTGAACGGCGAGCAGACCTTGCGCAGCGCCGTCGCCACCTCGGGCGCGCCGATCGCGTAACCCACCCGCAGCGCGGCGAGCCGGTAGGCCTTGGAGAACGTCCGCAGCACCACGAGGTGCGGGTGGTCGTCGAGCAGCGTCATCCCGTCGACGGCGTCGGGGTCGGTGAGGTACTCGTGGTAGGCCTCGTCCACTGCCACCAAAACGTCCGGGCCGACGGTGACGAGCAGGCGCTCCAGCTCGTCGCGGGTGACGACGGTCCCCGTGGGGTTGTTCGGGCTGCACACCATGATCAGCCGCGTACGCGGGGTGACCGCGGCGGCCATCGCGTCGAGGTCGTGGCGGAAGTCCGCGTCCAGCGGCACGGTGCGCGCCGTCGCACCCCCGATCTGGGTGACGATCGGGTACGCCTCGAACGAGCGCCAGGCGAACAGCACCTCGTCGGACGGCTCGGCGCAGGTCGCCTGCACCAGCTGCTGGCAGATGCTGACCGACCCGCAGCCGGTGGCGATCTGCGCGACGTCCACCCCGAGGTTCGCCGCGAGCCGGGCCGTGACGCTGGAGACGGCGAAGTCGGGGTAGCGGTTGGTCGTGGCGGCGGCCTCGGCGATCGCGGCGAGCATGCGCGGCGACGGGGGCAGCGACACCTCGTTGCTCGACAGCTTGATCACCTCCGGCATCGCCCGGCCCGGAACGTAGGCGGGGAGGCTGTCGAGATCGGCGCGGATCGGTGGCATGGATGCACGGTATCCCTGCCCCGCGTCGTCCGACCGGGGGTGGGCTGAGCGCTGGCTTCGGCCCTGGCGTTGTCCGGCGGCGGCTTGCATGCTGACCGGCATGGCTGCGTCCGTGACCCCCGAGGTCCTGTGGGCTCCCGATCCCGACCACGCCGGCCCGCTGGCCGCGTTCACGGCCTGGGTGCGCGAGCACCGCGGGATCGACGCGCCGGACTACGCCACGCTGCACGGGTGGTCGGTCGCCGATCTCGAGGGCTTCTGGTCGGCGGTCGCGGAGTTTCTCGACGTCGCGTTCCACACGCCGCCGACCGCGGTGCTGGGGGCGTCGCGGATGCCCGGCGCCGAGTGGTTCCCCGGCGCCACCCTGAACTACGCCGAGCACGCCCTGCGCCCCGGTCCGGGCCGCGCGGACGCCGACATCGCCGTGGTGTTCGCCCGCGAGGACGGGCTGGAGCGCACGCTCACCCACGCCGAGCTGCGCGACCTTGTCGGCCGCGCGCGGGCCGGGCTCGTCCGGCTGGGGGTGGGGCGCGGCGACCGCGTCGTCGCGTTGGCGCCGAACTGCGTCGAGACGCTGGTGACGTTCCTCGCGGCGGCGAGCCTCGGCGCGATCTGGTCGTCCTGCTCGCCGGACTTCGGGACCCGCGCCGTGTGCGACCGTTTCGTCCAGATCGAGCCGGCGGTGCTGCTCGCCGTCGACGGCTACGTCTACGGCGGGAAGCGGTTCGACGTCCGCGCCACCGTCGAGGCCCTGCGCGCCCGGCTCCCGACGCTGCGGGCCACCGTCGCCGTGCCCTACCTGGATCCCGACGCGACCCTGGACGGCGCGCTGCCGTGGGCCGAGCTCACCGCGACGGCCGCGCCGCTCGTCTTCGAGCCGGTGCCGTTCGACCATCCGCTGTGGGTGCTCTACTCCTCGGGCACGACCGGGCTGCCCAAGGGCATCGTGCACGGCCACGGCGGGATCGTGCTGGAGCACCTGAAGGCGCTGCGGCTGCAGCTGGAGCTCGGGCCGGGGGAGCGGTTCTTCTGGTTCACCACCACCGGCTGGATGATGTGGAACCTCCTCGTCGGCGGTCTGCTGGTCGGCGCGACGATCGTGCTGTTCGACGGCAACCCGGGCCATCCCGACCTGGGCGTCCTGTGGAGGCTCGCGGCACGGCACGGCGTCACGTACTTCGGGGTGTCGGCACCGTTCGTCCAGGCCTGCCTCAAGGCCGGGCTGCGACCCCGCGACTCTCATGATCTGGGGGCGCTGCGGGCCGTCGGGTCCACCGGGGCGCCGCTGCCGGTGGAGGGGTTTCGCTGGATCGGTGACGCCGTCGGCGAGCACGTCCAGATCTGCTCGGTCTCCGGCGGCACCGACGTGTGCGCGGCGTTCGTCGGCTCGGCCCCGACCGTGCCGGTCTGGCTGGGCGAGATCTCCTGCGCCGCGCTCGGCGCGGCCGTCGTCGCCTACGACGACGCCGGCACGGAGGTCGTCGACGAGGTCGGCGAGCTGGTGCTGACCAGGCCGATGCCGTCGATGCCGGTGTCGTTCTGGAACGACCCCGACGGCACCCGGCTGCGCGCGGCCTACTTCGCGGAGTTCCCCGGCGCCTGGCGGCACGGCGACTGGGTGCGCCGCACGCCGCGCGGCTCGTACGTGATCTACGGGCGGAGCGACTCGACGCTCAACCGCGGCGGCGTCCGGATGGGCACCGCCGACTTCTACTCCGTGGTGGAGGGCCTCGACGAGGTGCTCGACTCGCTGGTGATCGACACCACCGGTCTGGAGGCGCGCGACGAGGGCACGCTGCTGTGCTTCCTGGTACTCGCGCCCGGCGCGACGCTGGCCGACGTCGAACCGCGGCTGCGGCGCACCCTGCGCACCGAGCTCTCGCCACGCCACGTGCCCGACCGGTTCGTCGTGGTCGAGGCCGTGCCGCGCACCCTCAACGGCAAGAAGTGCGAGGTGCCCGTCAAGAAGATCCTCACGGGCGTGGCCCCGGCGACGGCCGTGAGCAGCGGCGCCCTGCAGAACCCCGATGCGCTCGCCCCGTTCCTCGCCCTCGCGCCCCGGGGGTCGTGAACCCCTGGACGGCCTGTGTACCCTGGTGCCCGCTGGCGGCCGTGAGGCCCCGGGAGGCTTCGCCTAGTCTGGTCTATGGCGCCGCACTGCTAATGCGGTTTGGGGTTACCCCCCATCCCGGGTTCAAATCCCGGAGCCTCCGCGCTGGCGCAGCTGGTAAGATCGGGTGCGCCGGAGCACGACAACTGAAGAGCACGCGCCCGTAGCTCAACGGATAGAGCATCTGACTACGGATCAGAAGGTTAGGGGTTCGAATCCCTTCGGGCGCACAAGGAGGGTTATTCAGGAGAGTTGTGTGGATCTTGTAAGACCGCGGTTGAGCTGCGGAGATACGCCTCCGATCAAGATCGCTGAATAAGCCTCAAGGTCCACAATATCCCTGACCAGTAATAACGGTCGGTGGTGTGTCATTTACAGGATCGCGAAAACGATCACAATCCACGGTCTGAATCCACGAACCTTGTTAGCGTCTGCGGCCATGTCCGCTGTCTACGAGCGGGGAAGGCCCGCCAGCGCGGCAACATCCGCCGGATGCGCGGCCACGTGCAGGTGCGCGTGTCGGCCAGCGAGGACCCGGGCACCGGTGAGCAGATCATCCTCATCGACGCGAAGGCCGCCGCGATCGCGGCCGCGCTGCGGACCGCCGAGCTGACCCAGCCGGCACCGCTGGTGGCAGCGTTCGCCGCGATCACCCGGTCGCTGACCGCGGTGATCGGCGCCGTGAACGTAGAGATCGACCGGTTGGCGGGGAGATGACCGCCGCGTTCGACCAGCACCCCGACGCGGCGATCTACCGCTCCCAGCCGGGGATCGCGTCGGTGTTGGGTCTGCGGGTGTTGGGGGAGTTCGGTGATGACCCCGGCCGTTATGCCGACGCCCGAGCACGCCGCGACGTCGCCGGCACCTCGCCGATCACGCGGCAGTCGGGGAAGAAGAAGACCGTGCACGCCCGGTTCGTGCACGACACCCGCCTCGTCGACGCCCTGACCCGGCAGGCCCAGGGCGCGCTGACCGGGTCGCCCGGGGCGCGCGCCTACTACGACCGGCTACGCGCCTGCGGGGTGGGGCATCAGGCGGCGGGGTGGCAACTAGGTGAACCGGCTGGTCGGAATCCTGCACGGCTGCTGACGTGTCCGGACCCTCTACGACGAGGCCACCGCATGGGCCCACACCGCCCGCCCGCCCCCGATCCGGCTGAGCCCGTCGCAGCCTGATCACCACAAGCCTGATCACCGCAGCGGCGATCAGACAGTTCGCGCACCTGTACCAGCGGCACGAGGTGGGGTTTCGCGTGTCTAGTGGCGGTCCGGGTTGGGCCGCCGGACCGGATTGTGCGGGCTCGCCCCTCACGGGCGCCTTCGGCGTCGCTGACGCGACGGCGCTGACGCGCCGCCCTTGAGCTGTGAGCCTATGCGAGCCCTCCGGGCACGACCACGGGCAGGCGGCAGCCTGCTCTCCTGGCCGGCCCGGCGGCCCAACCCTCCATGTACGCCTGACGAGATCAACAACAAAATCAACAGACCGGGGTTGACAGCCGTAGCGCCTGGGATGTCTCCACGGCCGTGGTGGGACGCCTTGCGGCAGCGGGGGAACAAGCGCCCCGCCACCCCAAGGGGACGGGCCACCAGGCCCACAACGCACGGGAGGTCAGCATGAGCACCAGCGCCACAAACAGCGCGACGAGAAGCACGGTTCGGCAGTTCGTCGACCCCCCGACGACCTTATCTGCTCCGGCTGCGGCGAGCAGGTGCGTTGCGCACCGCCGGCGTTCTGGAAGGTCCGTGACGGTCTGCCGGTCGCTCAGTTCTCCCATTCCGACCGGACCGTGTTGTGCCGCGCCCCCGGCGGTTTGGTCGCCGACCCGATCGAGGCCGAGCCGGCGGCGGGGGCGGCGGTGCCGCGATGAGCTCCGTGTGATCTGCCCCGCGGTTTTCGGACCGCCTGATTTGTTTATTCTACGCTGTGTCCTGCGTGTCTGTCCACTCGTCGAGGATCTCTTGTGGCGTCTTGTAGCCGAGACCCGAGTGGAGCCTGCGGAGATTGTACCACAGTTCGATGTACCGAGCCACGTCTCGGCGGGCGTGCTCCCGGGTGGGATAGACGGTGCGGTGGACACGCTCGTTCTTCAACGCCGCGAAGAACGACTCGGCCATCGCGTTATCGTAGCAGATACCG
>JBBSQN010000010.1:0-63555 GCA_038257875.1 Mycobacteriales bacterium | reverse complement strand
GGCATACTTTAGGTCTTACACCCTCCACCTCGAACTGTCGATCACCGACACACCTGTTTCCGCGGCTAGACCGGCCAGTCCCGTCTCCCGACCTCACCACCAACAGGATATGATCATGAAAGGGGGGGAAGGTACCGCTAGGCTATCCGCACACCAGTGCGGTGCAGAGCACGGCTGGGCTGCGCGAGCTGCGCCCGCGGGCTGGGCGCAGTCCGTGGCGGGCCCTGTATGCCCGGTTAGGGGATCGGTTCGTGATCGCCGCTGTCAGTCCGGAAGCGCAGCACGACCCGAAAGGCTTCACACGGGCCTGCACCGCGGCCGCGGAGCGGATAGCTGAGTTGAAGGAGTGAGGAGCATGGTCAGCATGTCGGAGCTGAGCACCGCCGACGAGATCCACGAGCGGGACCTGGCCGACCCGGCCTATCGCGCCGAGCACGAGCGCACACGGTTTGCTAACGACGTGGCGATCCGCGTGCTGCGGTATCGCACCGAGCACGGGCTGAGCCAGACCACGTTCGGTCGGCTGGTCGGGATGCGCCAGCCGCACGTGGCCCGGCTGGAGGGCGGCGAGCACGAACCGTCCCTGTCCACCCTGGTCCGGCTGTCGGCCGCGCTCGAGGTGGACTTCACGGTCGACATCAATCCCGCTGGGGTCCATCTGCGCGCGAGCGCGTGACACCCCACCCCCTCAGCGCGACGAGCCGACCACCGGCCTGCACCTCGCCGACGTCGAACAGCTGCTCGACCGGCTCGTCGACGCCGGCACCTCACCTCGGTCATCGTCATCGAGCACCACCAGGCGGTCATGGCGCACGCCGACTGGATCATCGACCTCGGCCCCGGCGCCGGCCGGATCGTCTTCGAAGGCACACCCACCGACCTCGCCGCCACCCGCTCCACCCTCACCGGCGAACACCTCGCGACCTATACCGGCACCTGACCGAGGCCCTCGCATACACCGTGAGACGAGTTCTCTCATCTAGTTGAACTCGTCCTACTTAGCTGGCAGGCGCGGGAGTGGACGAGCCGGGAGTCGGCTCGGGAAAATGCGGAGGTGCGACACAACCGCTCGACGGCCGAGCAGGTCGTGATCCCTCAGCACCTGCGCGACCTCGCGCGGCTGCGCCGCGTCTACGACCGGATCGACCGGGATTACGCGCAGCCGCTGGACGTCGAGGCGCTCGCCCGCGGCGTGAACATGTCGGCCGGACACCTCAGCCGCGAGTTCCGGCTCGCCATACGGCGAGTCGCCGTATGGCTACCTCATGACGCAGCGCATCGAGCGTGCGATGGCGCTGCTGCGTCGTGGCGACCTCAGCGTCACCGAGGTCTGTTTCGTGGTCGACTGCGGGCCTTCTCGGCGCTAGAAGTCCCTATTAAGTTAAAGCAGCCAGTTTTTTGAACGAGATCAAATCATAGGAGATGGAAGCGAGGAGGCGGAATTTCATTGATTTTCCTGAGCGCGACCCAAACCCATTTCCCTAAGCGCAATGAGGGATTTTTTGAGTCCCACAGAATCCTCCGGTCCTTGATATATGTAGAATATCATACCTGTGCGGTCTTCGTCTGAAAGCTGACCCATTAACTCCGCGGCTTCGGTCGTTACGTGGCCATGAGATGACACGATGAGCCATGCAAGTGTCGACGTTCGGGCGCGGCCAACATACCTCAGCAGCGTGTCGCCCGAAATTGTGCGAAGGTGTGGCAAAACCTCTACAGCTATTTTCTTCGATCCGTCGCCTCTGTCGCAGATGACAAAATCATAGTGGTCGTCAGTTCCTGCACTACGAATTACGGGAATTTCGTTGAAAGTATCAAACCAAGCCCGCATGATTGCCTGTTGCACCTCTTCTTCATAGACGCTTGCGGAGAATCTACGAAAACCAGGGCTATCTGTGATATCCGGCCTGGCCGCAGTAGCGCCCTCAAGGACGGCCCGCGCTTCACCAGGCCCCTCCTCTTTCAGCTTGACCTTGGCTTTGCCGACGGTCCGGTCCACAGCTTCGCGATCAGCCATCTCGAGCGACTCCTTTGAGGCCTTCCGGATCGGGGTGCCTTGGATCGCCATCAGCATGAATGCCGCGCCAAGTATCAAGATGGCTGTCGTGCCAGCCTGATTCTCGGACAGGAAGATGCCAACTCCGCCCACCCCGGTACCGGCTAGCCCGAAGATGGCTGCGACTGAACGCTCCCACGGCTTGAGGTTCACGCCTCGAAGCGGGGGCAGGTCTGCTGCTGTCGGCAGGTCTGTCACGCGTGCAGAGTATCGCTGTTCGGATCATGCGTGGACCGCCAGAAGATCACCTCCTGAGCGCTGAGAGAACGGGACCCAAGTCCGTAAGCCACCTTCATCCTCCGTCGCAGCCGTGCACTGCGCGGGGACCGGCGGAGGGTCACAGCCCCGTGAGAGCGCTTGCGGCTGCATCAGTACAGGGCCAGCGCGGCCCCGTCAGGCGCCAGCGCTTCGAACAAGGATGGAGTCTGAACACGCCCGCGATCGTCTTAGGTCTTCCATGTGGGGGTGGCGAGAGGTGTTGCCTGGGGAGTCCCCGGGCTCGCAGTGACGTGGAGGCGTGCGGCACAGGTGGCGGTCACGCGCTGGAGGGCGACCTGGCGACCGAGCGTGCTGCGGGCAGCGGCCTCACCCTGACCTGCCCGCTGTGAGCCCTCACTAGAGTCCCAGGTCAAGCAGGTGATGCACCCACCCTTGAAACCAAGGTTTCGCTGGACAAATCAAGACCCCGGCGCCATGGCTACCGATGATCTGTCCATCGAGCAGCATCATCGGCATCACCTCGCAAGCTCGGGTCTGTCCGATCTTCCTCGGCCGTCAGGGTGTTCGTGTTTGCCACGTCTGACTAGCATCCGGAGGATCCGCCCGCTCGACGCACGCATCTGCACGTACCGTCGCCCAGGGCCCGGACGGCTGTCCGGCAGGATGCACGGCGTGCCGAGACTGCGTAGCGCCGCCATCCTCACCGTCTGTGCCCTGCTCCTGGGTGGGCTCGCCGTGCTGTCCATTGCGGACCCGTTCCACCTGCGACAAGCCCGATGGTTCACCGCCGGCCTGGTGCTGGTGACGTTGGTGCTGCTCACCTCCGCGGTCGCCGTGCTGGCACGACGCGGGCTCGCGCGTGTGCTGGTGCTAACGCTCGGTGGGGCGGTCGTGCTCGGTTGGGCCACGCTGGTGTGGCTCACCGCCCAGCTCACCGGGCCGAACCGGGAGGTGTCGCAGGTGATCGACGGGAACCGCCAGCTCGTGGTGCTCGAGGGCGGGACGTACTCCATCGACCCGGTGTACGCGGTGGTCGTACGCGCCAGCGGCGGGCCCTTCGAGCAGGAGTCGGTGGTCTATCAGGGACCCGAGCAGGCATTGGCGCCAGCCGGGATCCGGTTCGTCGACTCCGACACAGTCGAGGTGCGCACGAGCGGCGGGTGCCTGTTCCGGTCGGAGATCGAGCCGGCGACACTCGCCGCCGACCCGGTGCACCGGCCACTACGCCTCGGCAGCTGCTGACACCCGCTCCCGGCGAGCCTGTTACCACAAACCCAAACCATGATCAAAATTGCACGGCTGTAGTTCAAGGGCGAGCCCGTCACCTGGGTGAAAATCCAGGCTTGCTATAGAATATGCTCGTGAGAGCATTGCATTCGCGCCGTCGAGCAGTGACTGTCGGTGTCCTGGCGGCTGCTGTGGCGGCGGTGACGGTGTCGATGCTGATGCTGGGACCCCAGGGCCTACCTATTGCGATTGCGCTAGGATTTCCAGTGGCGGTTGCCGGGCTGGTTGTGGCGCTGTTTGAAGCTCAGGTAAAGTCGCACAGCAAGGATCGGCTGCTAACTGCCGCTCGACAACTAGCTCGCGATGTCCGCAGTCAGGAAGCTGGTGTACTGGACAGGCTGATGGCAGACAGCGGCGATCCGGAACCGGCAGATTTGTCATTTACCCAGCCAACGCTGATCTACTGGCGCACCGACGGTGGAGATCGACAGGGAACGCTGAGTGAGGTCGCAGAATATTACCGGAGTTTGGACCGCGGTCGGCTGGTCGTGGTGGGCGAGCCGGGTGCGGGCAAGACCGTCATGACCATCCAACTGGTCCTTGACCTCGCCGCTGCGGTGCTGGCCGTAGCCGACGGCACCCATCCCTTGCCACGAGTGCCGGTGCGGCTGAGCCTGCCAGCGTTCGACCCCGGCAATGACGTGGACGTGGTGGCGGCCGAGGTGGTGTCCGCCCGGCTGGATCGGTGGTTGATCCGGCATCTGGGGACCGCGTTCGGGCTACCCGCCAAGGTCGCTGCCACGCTGGTGACCGACGGGTGGATCCTCCCGGTCCTCGACGGACTGGACGAGATGGACTTCGATGATACCGTACCACGACGCGCGGCATCGGTGATCCGTGCGGTGAATCATCCCTCGGCAGGCAATGTGCGGCCTGTGGTGGTTGCCTGCCGGACCAATCGTTATCAGCGACTTAGTGGACACTTCGAGCCTGCTGGAACAGACCCTCCTGATGAGCAGGAAATCACCTACACGGATCAACGCCATATGGTCCAGGACGCCACAGTAGTCAGTGTCGAGCCGCTGACTACGTCGAGTGTGATCGACTATCTAACCTACCGATTTCCCGATCCCGCAAATCCGGTCCGCATCGAGTCCCGGTGGCGTCCGATCGTCGAGCGGCTCGCCGCCAGTAATGGCGGTGATGATCCGCTAGCCATCGCTCTGGGCTCACCATTGCGACTGTTCCTCGCTGTCACTGCTTACAGTCACCACACCAGGACACCCAACGAGCTCACCGGATTGACCACTGCCGCCCAGCTCGACAAGCACCTGTTCGCCCGGCTTGTTCCGGCGGTCCTTGATCAGGATCCACCACCAGGTCGGCAATACGGAGCTTTGGAGGTCACCCGGTGGTTGACCACGTTGGCGCGCCATCTGGCCTGGCAAGGTGAACGCGGTGGTTCTCCTAGTGACCTACGGTTGGACCTGCTGTGGTCAGCTGCCGGATGGCGCGCTCCGCGCTACGCTGCAATGGCAGCCACGACAACGATCGCGAGTGCTCTCTTCGTATTCGGCGTCCTCGCCAGATGGCCGCCCGACGTGCTGCCCATTCTCGGCCTGGGAGTATTTATTGTGGTAGCGGCGCGGATAGCATCACAGCCTACGGTCGATCTTCGACGGCTCGATCTCAGTGGCCTGCGTACGTCAGCTGGACGCCAGCGAGTTAGACGATTACTCGCGGGCGGGCTCGCCGCCGGACTCGTAGGCGGGCTTATTGTCGCGCTTGTGTCCGCCGTGATCGGATTCGTAGACCAGCTCGTAGTTGCGTTTGAGTTCAGCGTGCTCGGACTTGTGGGCGCGCTCATCATCGGGCTTGGTACCGGGCCCACCACACGCCCGACGGCTATCGACCGCCCTGCTCGGCTGGTGCAGCAAGGCATGGTCCACACCATCGCGGCGATCGTTGTGGTCTCGCTCACCTTCATGCTCGCGGATAAGCTCGTCGCTGGCGGGTTTTCGACTGGGGTCGTGGGGCAGCTTGTATCCGGACTAGGGACAGCACTCGCAATCGGACTTGCAATCAGACCTGCTGTTGGAATTGCGGTTGGGCTTGCAGTAGGACTTAATACCGGGGCGGAATTTGGGATTCCGTTCGCCATAGTAGCACTTATGGTAGGGCTTATTTTTGCGGCCAACTCACCATGGCTGCGGTATATGTTCGCCATGATGCTTCTCGCTCGTCGGGGGGACCTACCGAGGCGCCCGGCAACGTTCGCAGACTGGGCCTACCAGGCAGGATTAATGCGCCTTTCTGGGATTTCAGTCCAATTCCGACATCGGGAGTTCCAAACCTGGCTAGTCAACCGTGACTAGCCGGACAATGATCTGCAGCCGCGGTTATTTGACCCCCAGAAACAGCGAGCCTCGACTGAATACAAGGAGTAGTTAATCACAACAACGCCTACAGTCCTGGTCGTACGCCCTCTCGATCATGTCGCTGATACTGAGGCTGCCATCCGTACCATCTGGTCCATATGGTGGGCACGAAGGTCGTCTCGAACCCCCGACTTCGATAGTCTCGCCGCGCGTCAGGCTCGCCAGGATGGCAGCCACAGCTGCGCGTCCCACATTTCCGGGGTGATCGGCTGGCCGACCAGGATGGGCCACAGCCACAGGAAGTTGGCCACGACCGCGCCCACCCACAGCCCGACGACCAGCAGGCCGGTCTGCCGCCGCTCCCGCGTCGCGTCCGCCCGGCCGAGGATCTCACCCATCACCAGCACCGTGCCCAGCACCAGGAACGGCGCCACCGGGGCCATGTAGAAGTAGTACATCTGGCGGTCGATGGCGGCGAACCACGGCAGGATGCCCGCGCCGTAGCCGACGAGCACCGCGCCGTAGCGCCAGTCGAACCGGGTGAGGGTGCGCCACAGCGCGAACGCCAGCACGCCGAGGGCGGGCCACCACAGCGCGGGCGTGCCGACCAGCATCACCGCGCTCACGCAGTCCGGGCCGCCGCAGCCGGTGACCTGATCACCTGAGGCGTAGTAGTACAGCATCGGGCGCAGGCCCATCGGCCACGTCCACGGCTTGGACTCCCACGGATGGACGCCGCTGGCCTGGGTCGTGAGCCCGGTATGGAACTCCAGCATCCTGCCGCTGTAGTACCAGAGCCCGCGCAGCGCGTCGGGCAGGAACGACCACGGGCCACCGGTGCCGATCTCGTCTCCGACGGCGTGCCGGTCGATCGCGGTCTCGCTGCGAAACCACGCCCACCACGACGACAGGTAGACCAGCACCGGCACCAGCGCCAGCGCCCACAGCGCCGGGCCGAGGTCGCGCACGACGGTGGCGCGCCAGGGCCGCTCGACGCCGGCCGCGCGACGCGCGGTGAGGTCCCAGACCAGGCCGAGCACGGCGAACGCGGCGAGCCAGTACACCCCCGACCACTTGACCGCGCAGCCCAGCCCGAGCAGCACCCCCGTGGCGAGCCGCCACCACCGCACCCCCAGCCGCGGGCCGTACGGGGAGTCGCCCACCCGGCCCTGTGCGACGACGAGCGCCATCCGCGCGCGAACGTCGTCGCGGTCGAGCACGAGCGTGGTGAACGCGGCGAGCACGAACAGCGCCGAGAACGCGTCGAGCATCCCCATCCGCGACTGCACGTGCGACAGCCCGTCGCAGATGAGCAACACCCCGGCGATCCCGCCGAGCAGCGTGGAGCCGGTGAGCCGGCGCGCGACCCGGACGACGAGCAGGACCGATAGCACCCCGGCCAGCGCGGCCGCCGCCCGCCAGCCGAACCCGTTGTAGCCGAAGGCCGCCTCGCCGAGCGCGATGAGCTGCTTGCCCAGCGGCGGGTGCACGACGAGCTCGTAGCCCGGGTTGTTCTCGACGCCGCCGTTGCGCAGCATCTGCCAGGCCTGCGGCACGTAGTGCTTCTCGTCGAAGACCGGGGTACCACCGTCGGTCGGGTAGCCCAGCCCGACGAACCGCACGACGCCCGCCACCAGCGTCAAACCGAGCGTGACGATCCAACCGCGCACCCGGTCCGCAGGCGCCGTCGGACCGAGCCGCGCAACCGGATCGGCCCGACGGGGTGCGACCGGGGGGACGTCGCCGAGCGGCCGGTTGCCGGTCGTGGGCACACCGTCTTGCGCCGGGCGGCTCGGGTAGCCGTGCCGCGGGAGGTCGACGGTGCGGGTGGCCACGGGTCCGATCGTAGGCTGCGGGGCGTGTCCTCGGAGTCAGAGTCAGCTCGTGCCGGTCGTCTCGTGCTCGCCGCCACGCCACTCGGCCAGGCGCGCGACGCATCCGCGCGGCTGGTGGACGCGCTGGCGACCGCTGACGTCGTGGCCGCCGAGGACACCCGGCGGCTGCGGTCGCTGGCCGCAGCGCTCGGGGTGACCGTCAACGGCACGGTGATCAGCCACTACGACGCGGTGGAGGCGGCGCGGCTGCCCGGACTGCTGCGCGAGGTCCGCGCCGGGCGCACCGTGCTCGTGGTGACCGACGCGGGAATGCCCGCGGTGTCCGACCCCGGCTACCGCCTCGTCGCCGCGGCCGCCGCGCAGGGGCTCCCGATGACCTGCCTGCCCGGGCCGTCGGCGGTGACCACGGCGCTGGTGCTGTCCGGGCTCCCCTGCGAACGGTTCTGCTTCGAGGGCTTCGCGCCGCGCCGCAGCGGCGAACGCCGCCGCTGGCTGGGCACCCTGAACGCGGAACCACGCGCCGTCGTGTTCTTCGAGTCCCCGCACCGGCTGGCCGACACTCTCACTGACGCGGTCGACGTGCTGGGCCCCGACCGGGCCGTGGCCGTCTGCCGCGAGCTGACCAAGACCCACGAGGAGGTGCTGCGCGGACCGCTCCACGAGCTGGCGGCGTGGGCAGCCGAGGGACCGGTGCGCGGCGAGATCACCGTCGTCCTCGCCGGCGCGGCACCGTCGACGGCACCACCCGTGGAGTCGCTGGTACCGGCGGTACGGGAACGTGTGGCCGACGGGGAACGCCTCAAGGACGCGGTCTCGACCGTCGCGCAGGCAGCAGGCGTCCCCAAACGCGACCTCTACGCAGCCGCCGTCCGAGAGCCATAACCGCGTGCGGATCGGCCACGTCGAGCTGAAGACCCGGTCGCAACCACCGTTCAGGCGCTCAGCTCGGCGAGGCGGTGGTCGAGTTCGCGCACTCTGGACTCACCGTCGTAACGCGCCATGTCGTCGCGGGCCTGCCGGATCGAATCGAGCGTCAGTACCGAGCCGGTCTGCTGAGCCAGGTCGGCCGCCGTGGTGAGCTCCCGGCAGGCCAGGTCGAGCTCATCGCCGTGGACATAGGCTCGGGCACTGCGCGCACGAACGATGGAGAGGTCGCGCACATGACCGGTGTCGATGGCCGCCAGCGAGTCATCGATGAGGGGTCGCGCCCGGTCAGGTTGACGAAGGTCGATCCAGCAGGTGCCCGCCCAAGCAGCGAGCGTGGTCTCGTCGAAGTAGTAGATCCAGTCCGGTTCATCGTCACCGGGCCGCGCGCGATCAAGCTGGTTCTCGGCCTCGTTGAGCGCTCGCCCGCAGGCACCGGCCTCACCAGACTTGGCGTACGCGAGCGCCTTGCGACTTGCCAGCATCGCCTTGAGTCGAGGAGTACCGATACGGCGGATCTGCTCCTCGGCGCTGTCGATCAACGACACCGCCTCCTGGTAATGGCCGGTCCACGTGGCCTGATAGCTCATGCAGGCCACCACGTTGGCACCGGCCAACGGGTCCTGCGCACTCGCCGACGCACGCAGCCCGGCCACGTAGAAGGCCTGGGCTGCAGCGTGCTGGGTGGCGTCGAAATGACACCAGCCGCACAACCGCGCCGCTTCAGTGATCAACCCGAACAACCGACGCTCCGTCGCACCCGTGCACACCGCCCTGTCGGCGAGACCGGTCAACCAGCGAAACTCCCCGACCGCCCGCTGACACAACTCGCCACCACCGAACGTGTCATCCAGACGGCGCAACCCGGCCAGGCTGGCGTCCACCCGGTCGAGGGCCTGGCTGGTCAACCATCCCGCGCCCCGCTCGTCCACGATCTGCTCGACCGAGCCGCCGGCTAGACCCGCGGCCCAACTGGACCCCAACCCGGTCAACGCCGTCCCGCTGACCACCATGAACTTCCGCCGATCCACCGGACCTCCTGCCACCTCACGCAGCACCTGCCGGGTTCCTGCGACCGACCACGACGGCTGCAACAGGTGCCGGGCGCCGGTCACAGCGTGCCACAACCAATCGGGCCAAGCATCCTCCGCGAGCACCTCCTGCGGCACACCGAGAGCCTCGGCGAGGTACCGCTGCGACTCCGCCGTTGGTCGCTGCCGCCCGACCTTCCACTTCCACACCAGGTTCCGATCGGCCCCCGACCGCAGCCCATGCGCAGTGACGACGCCACGAACCAGCTCGGCGATCCCCTCGTGACTCAACCCCCGCTCCGACATGATCACGGTCAACGGATGCGACGGTCGCTGCTCGACATTCATAGAGGGTTATTCAGGAGGGTCATGTGGATCTTGTAAGACCACGGTTGAGCTGCGGGGATGCGCCTCCGATCAAGATCGCTGAATAAGCCTCATAGTTATGCCACCCTGCTTTCTTCGAGTCGGTTTCGCCGGAGCGTACTCGACCCGATCTCGTCGACTCACCGAGCACCGTTCCTACCACAGCACACACACCGGACACACACCATTCCCGTTCCGCTCCGCCAGACGCACCGGCACCCTGACCGGTGGCCGACCAACGAACGGCCCAGCACCTCACGATCGGGATTCTGCGTTCGTGACCATCATGCCGCTATGACAGAAAACGAAGGACAAGACAGGGTGAGGAACTCGCAGCCGAAAGTTCGATGCCGCGACTGCGTCGCAATCGGTTGTTCCACGTCTCGACCACGATCACCCCGCCATCTTTCAGCGGAACCGCGGCCAGATCAGCCATTGCTCACTCCCCCGACAGCCACACGAGCAGCTGCATCCTCACCAGCACCATAGAACGTCTTCCGAAAAGGATCAACGATGAACGTTCCGCCGGAGCCAGCGAAGATCGCCGAAAAAGTGCCCTCAGCGTTCCCACGGGAACGCTCAGGGCACTTTCGTGGAGATCTTAATGGTGTGGGTGCCCTCACCGCGGACAGTCGTCACCGGCTTGAGAACACACGTTCTCGTCGCGATCATGAACCGGCGGACGGAGCCGGCGTCGCGGCTGGGCGACGGGCCCGTGCCCACCGCCCGAGTGGCTCCACCACCCGCGCCATGACCGGCCCGATCACGGCCATCAACAGGACGTACGCAGTGGCCAGCGCGGCCAACTCACCCTCGACCGCCGCGTAGCCCACCGCCAGCCCGGCGATGACGATCGAGAACTCGCCCCGCGCCACCAGCGCCGCCCCGGCCCGAGCTTGGCCCAGCGGGCCGATGCCCACCCGGCGCGCGGCCCACCAGCCCGTCGCGAGCTTGGTGATCGACGTCGACACCGCGAGGACGATGGCCCAGCCCAGCACCGGCGGGATCGATGCCGGGTCGGTGTTCAGCCCGAACACGACGAAGAACACCGCGGCGAACAGGTCACGCAGCGGCTCCAGCAGCTTCGCGGCGTTCTCCGCGGTCGACCCGCTGATCGCGATGCCGAGCAGGAACGCCCCCACCGCGGCGGAGACCTGCATCGCCGAGGCGAACCCGGCCACCAGCAGCGCCGCACCGAGCACCTTCAGCAGGAACACCTCCCGGTCCGCGGAGTCCACGAGCGCGGAGACGAACCGGCCGTAGCGCAGCGCCACCACCAGCACGACGGTCAACACCGCAACCGAGATCCCGACGGTCGCGAGCCCGGTCGCGAGGCTCACCCCCACCAGCAGCGTGGTGAGGATCGGCAGGTAGAGCGCCATCACCAGGTCCTCGAACACGAGGATCGACAGCACCACGGGCGTCTCGCGGTTGCCGAGGCGCCCCAGATCGGTCAGGACCTTGGCGACGATCCCGGACGAGGAGATGTAGGTGACCCCGCCCAGCACAAACGCGCCGATCGGGCCCCAGCCGAGAACCAGTGCCACCGCCGCCCCGGGGGCCGCGTTGAGGACGATGTCGAGGATTCCGGCCATCCAGGATCGGCGCATCCCGGTCACGAGCTCAGCGGCCGAGTACTCCAGGCCCAGCAGCAGGAGCAGGAGCACGACGCCGACCTCGCCGGCCAACGTCGTGAAGTCCTCGATACCGGCCAGTGGCACCAGCCCTCCGGTGCCGAAGGCCAGCCCCCCGAGCAGGTAGAGCGGGATAGGAGACAGGCCGATCCGACCGGCGAGCCGACCTAGCAGGCCCAATCCGAAGAAGACGGCCCCGAGCTCGATCAGTTCCAGCGCGGTGTTCTCCACGCCGGATCAGCCCCGCATGAGGATCTTGACAGCGCTGTCGAGTCCCTCCGACGTGCCGACGGTGACCATCAGATCCCCCGCGGTCAGGGTGAAGTCCGGCTTCGGGCTCGGGTACACCTGGCCCGCGCGCATCACGGCGACCACGGACACGCTCGTGCGGGTGCGCAACGCGGTGTCGCCCAGCGTCCGGCCGTCGAACGGCGAGCCGACGTCGACGGGGATCTGGCGGGTGCGGATCCCGGGCAGGTCGCGGTGTTCCTCGGTGAGCTGTGCGACGAGCTGTGGAGCCCCGAGCAGGTTGGCCAACGCGCCCGCCTCGTCGACGGTGAGCGGCAGCTCGGCGAGGCACGCGTCCGGGTCGTCGGCCTCGGAGATGATCAGATCGATCCTCCCGTCCCGGTGCGTGACGACCCCGATCCGGCGGCCGCCACGGATCTCGAAGTCCTTGCGCACGCCGATCCCGGGCAGGGGCGTGACCTCTACGTTCACCCCACCCACGATAGTGGTTCCCGGCTATCCTGAGCACGTACAGGTCCTGATGCCCGACGCCCCGCAGGCGATGCTCGACGAGATGTGAGATGGGGTGCTGCACATGGTTTCACCACCCGGTGGTCCGCATCATCGGTTCGGCTCCCATTTCGGACCGGTGGCCGATCGCCGCGAACTCTCCGAGCGCGGGGTGGAGGGCGCTGAACTCGTCGTGGAGTTCCGATTACTGCGGGACGAGACCTACAAGAAGTTCGACTTCTACGAAGCCTGCAGGGTGCGGGAGCTGCTCGTACTGCCACCAGCGGGACGCCACATCGAGCTCTTCTGAACCAACGGGGCCGACTCGTCCCGTTCCGACCTCAGTCGAAGAGGTCGTGAACTGAGGTGGCGTGGACCGCGCGGTAGAGCCAGGTGTCGAGCTGGACAGGATCGGCGCAGCCGGTGATGCGGGCGCGAGCGTCGGCTGGGACCTCGACACCCCCGGCGGCGAGCACCGTCAGCACGGCCTGGACCTTGCCCTCCACCCGGCCCTCGTCGCGGAGCTGCTCGGTGAACTCGCTCTGATAGGAGTGGGTCCCGGTCTTCATGAGCTCCTCCAGATGATGGCGCGCAGCCTGTGGCAACGCGGCGAGCACAAGACGAAGATACAAGATGGCCTGCTGCTTCTCGACGGTCGCGAGCGTCTCGGCCAGCACGTCGAGCACCTCGGTGTGGCGGGGATGGGCGGTGTGGGCCAGTGCCGAGAGCACCGCCAGCTCCGGCGACCGCACGGCGTGCTCGCCGTCGGCCACCACGGGGATCCGGTCGGGGCCCACGACCAGCGGCGTGATCACCGAACCGGAGAGCCCCAGGCCGATCGGGGTGGCACACCAGGAAGCGGTGGTCGGGTCCGTGCAGACCACGAGCAGCTCGGTCGGACACCGCAACCGGGACCGCAGCGTGGACAGGTACACCGGCCAGCTCCACCGCTTCGCCGGATCGGGGCGTAGCTGGACCTCCACCACCACCGCGAGCACCGGCCCACCCTCATCGGAGAGCACCACGACCGCGTCGGCCCGGTACTCGGTGGGGGCGAGGTCGGTGCAGTCCGTCGGGTCGAGCCGCGCCTGCCGGTAGGTGGGCACGTCGATCCCGAGAGTGTCGGCGAGCAGCTCGGCAGCCAGCGAGGGCCGGTTGCGCAACAGTTCGATCACTGTCTCGTGCATCGCCGAGGGCATGGCCGCGACGCTAGCGACGACCCCCGACACGATCGCCGACCGCCGTTCCGGACCCGCCGCAGCTCTGCACGTACCGCCGCGCCCCTGACCGTCTCCCGCGCATAGGGTGGCCGTCATGAGTTCCCACGTGCTGACCGCCGTGGCGTGGCCTTACGCCAACGGACCACGGCACATCGGCCACGTCTCCGGTTTCGGTGTGCCCTCCGACGTCTTCTCCCGCTACCGGCGGATGGCCGGCGACCGGGTGCTGATGGTCAGCGGCACCGACGAGCACGGCACCCCGATCCAGGTGCAGGCCGACGCCGAGGGGCTCACCCCACGCCAGCTCGCGGACAAGTACAACCGGGTCATCGCCGGCGACCTGCAGGGTCTGGGGTTGTCCTACGACCTGTTCACCCGCACCACCACGTCCAACCACTACGCGGTGGTCCAGGAGCTGTTCCTCGCGCTGCACCGCAACGGGTACGTGGTGCCGCGGACGGCGATCGGCGCGGTCAGCCCGTCCACCGGACGCACACTGCCCGACCGCTACATCGAGGGCACCTGCCCGATCTGCGGCTACGAGGCGGCACGGGGTGACCAGTGCGACAACTGCGGCAACCAGCTCGACCCGGCCGACCTGATCAAACCGCGGTCCCGGATCGACGGCGAGACGCCGCAGTTCGTCGAGACCGAGCACTTCTTCCTCGACCTGCCCGCGTTCGCGTCCTCACTCGGGTCGTGGCTGGCCGCCCGCACCGACTGGCGGCCCAACGTTCTGAAGTTCGCGACGAACCTGGTCGCCGACCTCAAGCCGCGCCCGATCACCCGCGATCTCGACTGGGGCGTGCCCGTCCCGCTCGACGGCTGGCGCGACGAGCCGATGAAGCGGCTCTACGTCTGGTTCGACGCCTGCATCGGCTATCTGTCGGCCAGCATCGAGTGGGCCCGCCGCGGCCCGGACCCGGACGCCTGGAAGCAGTGGTGGTGCGACCCGGAGGCCACCGGCTACTACTTCATGGGCAAGGACAACATCGTCTTCCACACGGTGGTCTGGCCGGCGCAGCTGCTCGGGCAGAACGGCGCCGGCGACCATGGCGGCGAGCCGGGCCCGTTCGGCACGCTGAACCTGCCGGACGAGATCGTCTCCAGTGAGTTCCTGACGATGACCGGCTCCAAGTTCTCGACCTCGCGCGGCACCGTCATCTA
Source organism: Mycobacteriales bacterium (assembly GCA_038257875.1). Taxonomy (GTDB): domain Bacteria; phylum Actinomycetota; class Actinomycetes; order Mycobacteriales; family Pseudonocardiaceae; genus Pseudonocardia. Next base: position 48,760 of record JBBSQN010000010.1, on the reverse strand, counting down.
CGTCGGGGACTTCCTGCGCGAGTTTGGCCCGGACGCGCTGCGGTACTTCATCTCAGTCGCCGGCCCGGAGAACCAGGACACCGACTTCACCTGGGACGAGTTCGTCCGGCGGACGAACTTCGAGCTGGCCAACGAGTGGGGCAACCTGGTCAACCGGGCGATCTCGATGGCGCACCGCAACGTCGGGGCGATCCCGAAGCCCACCGCGCCCGCCGACGCCGACGCCGAGCTGCTCGCGATCTCGCGGGCCGGGTTCGGCACCGTCGGCGAGCTGCTCGCGCGCAGCCGGTTCAAGCAGGCGACCGGCGAAGCGATGCGGGTGGTCACCGCGGCCAACCGGTACCTGTCCGACCAGGAGCCGTGGAAGCGCGGGGACGACCCGGACCGGCGCGACACGATCCTGCACACCGCGCTGCAGGTGGTGCAGGACGCCAACACGCTGCTCACGCCGTTCCTGCCACACGCCGCGCAGCAGGTGCACGAGGCACTGGGCGGCAGCGGGGTGTGGGCCGCGCAGCCCGAGCTCCGGGAGGTGCCCGACCTGGGCGACGGTCCGGCGTACCCGGTGCTCACCGGCGACTACGCCGACGAGCAGGCCCGCTGGGCATCCACGCCGGTCGAGATCGGCCGCCCACTCGCCAAGCCCACCCCCATCTTCACCAAACTCGACCCCACCCTCGCCGAAACCGGCCCCGCGTGGGCGCCCGTGCGCGGATAACGCTGTTCCAGCGACGATTTCCGCGCACGAGCACCGGAGGTGCCGCAGTGAGCCCAGCGAACGAAGGCACCTCCGGTGCTGGCTGGCGCAAGCCGGCCCCGGCACCCGATCCGCTTCCCGTCCCGACCGTCGACGCGCACACGCATCTTGACGCGTGCGGTTGCGTCGATGCGGCCGATGTCGCGGCAGCGATGGATCGGGCCGAGGCCGTCGGGGTCGCCCACGCCGTGACGATCGCCGACGACCTCGCCTCCGCACGGTGGGTGGTCGCCGCGGCACACTGGGACGACCGGGTCACCGCCGCCGTCGCCCTGCACCCCACGCGGACCGCCGCGCTCACCGAGGACGACCACGCGGAGATCGAACGGCTTGCCCGGGACCCGCGCGTGGTGGCGGTGGGTGAAACCGGCCTGGACTACTTCTGGGACTACTCGCCTCCCACCGCGCAGCAGGAGTCGTTTCGGCGTCACATCGACCTCGCCAAACGGATCGGCAAACCGCTGATGATCCACGACCGCGACGCCCACGAGGACGTGCTGCGGATCCTGCGCGAGGAGGAGCCGCCGGAGACCGTGGTGTTTCACTGCTTCTCCGGCGACGCCGCGATGGCGCGGGAATGCGCCGACGCCGGCTACGTCCTGTCCTTCGCCGGTCCGGTGACCTTCCGCAACGCCCGCGCGCTGCAGGAGGCGGCCGTCGTCGTGCCGGAGGACCAGCTACTCGTGGAGACCGACGCGCCGTTCCTCACCCCGCACCCGCACCGCGGACGCGCCGGCGAGCCGTACTGCCTGCCGTGGACGGTGCGCGGTCTCGCGAAGCTGCGCGGCGTCCCTGACGAGCACCTTGCCACCAGCGCCGGTCACAACGCCGAGCGGGTGTTCCGGCTCGACGAGCTGCCCCCGGTGCGCCAAGCGGCGCAAAATGCACGCTCAGCGTAGCCAGTGAGCCGTTCGGCGCTCGCAAGGGGTGATCACTCCTCCATATCGCGCACACCCCGTTACGGTTCCGTGATTGCCTAAGCCGGGGTGGGGACGCTCCCCAGCACAACGGTCACGGTGATCCGGGGCGCTCCCTCACGATCCTGCCCCCGGACCACCGTGGCCTGTGAATCCTCCCCTGCCCGGTCCGATCAAGGTCTGGATGCCAGTGACTGACGTCTCTGCGCGCTCGCGCAGCCGCGCCACATGTGCACGTGTCCGTCTGGTCGTCCCGGCGACCCTCGACGGCGATGACCTCGACGCGTTCCCCGAGCCGCCGATCGAGTCCTTCGTGCCGCTCGAGGAACCGGTCCGGGAGTCGACGCCCCGGCACGCCGCACGGCTGCGGCCCGCGACAGCGTGTCCCGTCGAGGGCGCCTCCGCTCTCGACGAGACCCCCGAGCGGGTCACCTGGCGTACACCCGCCCCCGCCCGGGAGCCGAGCGCCCCGAACGAGGTCATCCCAGTCGAGGGCGAGCTCCTGACCCATTCCTTCGCGGCCGTGGCGACTCCGCTCACAGAGCCGCGGGAGGCTCCCGAGGACCTCCACGTCCCGGCACCACCCGCCCGACGCCGCCACCGCTCTACGACCCCGCGCCGCGCCACCGCCCACGCCCTCGTCCGCAGCACCGTGTTCGCCGTGCTCGTCGCGCTGCTGGGCGGCGGTGCCACCGCGCTGGCCATGGACAAGACCATCACCGTGACCGTCGACGGTCGGGACCGCACGCTGCACACGTTCGCGACGGACGTCGCCTCAGCGCTGGAGTCGGCCAACCTGAACGCCGCCCCGCAGGACCGCGTCGAGCCCGCACTGCCCACCGACCTCGCCGACGGCGACCACATCATCCTCAGCCGCGCCCGCAAACTCACCCTCGTCGAGGGCCGGTTCGAGCGGGAGGTCTGGACGACCGCGGCGTCGGTGGACGAGGCCCTGCACAGCCTCGGCGTCGAGGCCGCCCCGATCCAGATGTCCACCGCGCCCGACGCCGCCATCCCGCTCGACGGCCTGTCCGTCGAGCTACAGGTGCCGCGCACCGTCTCGCTCGCCGACGGCACCGGGGAGCCCGGGCAGCTCACCACTACCGCGGGCACGGTGGCCGGACTCCTCGCCGAGCAAGGCATCGAGCTCGGGCCGAACGACGTGGCCGTGCCCTCCGGCGACACGGCTCTCACCGACGGCACGTCCGTGCACGTGGTGCGCAACGGAGTCGGCGAGGTGGTCGAGACGCGCCCGATCGCCCCACCGGAGCAGGTCGTCGAGGACCCGGAACTGCCCCGCGGCAAGAAGGTCGTGGTCGAGCCGGGCAAACCGGGCGAGCGGACCGCGCTGATGCGGGTGTACGTGCAGAACGGCGAGGAGGTCCGGCGCGAGCAGGTCCTCGCCGGCGGCAGCACGCTTCCCGAGCCGCGCATCATCAAGATCGGGACGAACGACGACGTCGCGGTGGCCCCGGTCGTCGAGGACGGCGGCATCTGGGATCGGCTCGCGAAGTGCGAGGCCACCGGCAACTGGGCGATCAACACCGGCAACGGCTACTACGGTGGTCTGCAGTTCGACGCTGGCACCTGGCGGGCCTACGGCGGCACCGAGTACGCCGCGCTGCCGCACCAGGCCAGTCGTGAGGAACAGATCGCCATCGCCACGAAGGTGCGCGACGACCGCGGTGGCGGCTACGGTGCCTGGCCGGCGTGCTCCCGCAAACTCGGCTTGCCCCGGTGAGAACCGGTATGCCACCAGGGTGCACTCTCCGGGCGTGACGGACGAGCAGCCGCGGCTGCTGGGCCTGGCCGAGGTGCGGGCACTGGCCGCGGAGCTGGGGCTGCGGCCCACGAAGCGGCTCGGGCAGAACTTCGTGCACGATCCCAACACCGTCCGCCGCATCGTCCGTACGGCCGAACTCACCCCCGACGACGTGGTGCTCGAGGTCGGGCCTGGTCTGGGGTCGCTGACGCTCGCGCTGCTGCCGGTGGTGGCTGCCGTGCACGCCGTGGAGATCGACCCCGTGTTGGCGACGCAGCTACCGGTCACCGTCACCGACCGCGCGCCGGAGCAAGCCGACTGGCTCACCGTGATCACCGCCGACGCGCTGCGGGTGCGCGCCGCCGACCTGCCCGACCCGGCGCCCACCGCGATCGTCGCGAACCTGCCCTACAACGTCGGAGTGCCCGTCGTGCTGCACCTGCTCGCTGAGCTGCCGCAGCTGCGACACGGGCTGGTGATGGTGCAGGCTGAGGTGGCGCAGCGGCTCGCGGCGGCGCCCGGCAGCCGTGCCTACGGGATCCCGAGCGCGAAGCTCGCCTGGTTCGCGGCGGCACGTCGGGCCGGCCCCGTGCCGAGGGCGGTGTTCTGGCCGGTGCCCAACGTCGACTCCGGGCTGCTCGCCTTCGACCGTCGCGACCCCCCACCCGGGGACCGGGACGAGGTGTTCGAGCTGATCGACACGGCGTTCGCACAGCGCCGCAAGGCACTCCGGTCAGCGCTGGCCGGCTGGGCAGGCTCCCCCGCCGCCGCGGAACAGGCCCTGCGCGCAGCCGGCATCGAGCCGCTGGAACGCGCCGAGCGCCTGGACATCACCGCCTTCACCCGCCTCGCCGCCACCCGCCCATAACCCGCGAGTCGGCACGAATCGGCGGGTGAGTCTGTACATATTGGTTTCGTGAGTGGTCCTTGGGGGACGTTCTCGACGTCGTTCCCGCGCACGCACGTAGGGTTGTCGAGTGCTCGCCGTTGTTCCACCCCCGGTCACCGTGCGGGTGCCTGCCAAGATTAACTTGCACCTGGCCGTCGGTCCGCCGGGCGCGGACGGATTTCACGAGCTGGTCACGGTCTTCCACGCGGTGAGCCTGTTCGACGAGGTCTCGATCGCGGTGAGCGAGACACCGGGCGTCGAGGTACACGGCGAGGGCGTCTCCGAGGTCCCCGCGGACGAGACGAACCTCGCCTGGCGCGCCGTGCAGCTGCTCGCCGACCGCGCCGATCGCGACCCGGCCGTCCGGCTCGAACTGCACAAGGGCATCCCGGTGGCGGGCGGGATGGCGGGCGGCAGTGCCGACGCCGCGGCGGCTCTCGTCGGGCTCAGCGCACTGTGGAAACTCGACCTCAGTCGCGACGAGCTGGCGGTGGTGGCCGCGGAGCTGGGCAGCGACGTCACGTTCGCCCTGTACGGCGGCACCGCCGTGGGCACCGGGCGCGGCGAGCAGATCGTGCCGGTGTTGTCGCGCCACGACCTGCACTGGGTGCTGGCGCTGCACCGTGGCGGCCTGTCCACCCCGAGCGTGTTCGCCGAGCTCGACCGGCTCCGCGGCGACGCCGAGCCGCCGCAGCGTCCCGTCGAGCCGGTACTGGAAGCCATCGCGGGCGGCGACCCTTGCCAGCTCGCGCTCAGCCTGGGCAACGACCTGCAGGCCGCTGCCGTCAGCATGGCTCCCGAGCTGCGACGCACGCTGCGGGCGGGTGTCGACGCGGGTGCGCTCGCCGGGCTCGTGTCGGGCTCCGGTCCGACGTGCGCGTTCCTGTGCTCCAGTACCGACGGCGCGCTCGACGTGGCGACCGAGCTCGCCGGGGTCGGTGTCTGCCGCACCGTCCGGGTGGCGCACGGCCCGGTACCCGGAGCGCGAGTCGTGGACCAGCAGGAACCGCCCGGAATCCCGTCGGGCCAGCCCACGTCGTGGCCGCCGGTGCGTGCCTGATGGCCGGCCAGAAAGGGTCGGCGCAGAAGGGGTCGGCGCAGAACCTCGTCAATCTCGAGGCGGTCACCGCCCACGTCCCGGGCGACGCTTCGCGCGTGCTGCTCGACGCGGTGTCGCTGGGCGTCGAGCGCGGGGAACGGATCGGTGTCGTCGGGCTGAACGGTGGCGGCAAGACCACGCTGCTCGACATCATCACCGGCGCGCGGACGCCCGAGGGCGGGCGCGTCAGTCGCGTCGGCGGGCTGCGACTGGCACATCTCGCGCAGGGTGACGTGCTGCCGCCGGGCGGGCGCGTCCGGGACGTCGTGCTCGCGGCGTGGGACGGTGTGGCCGAGCACGAGTGGGCCTCGGATCCGGGCGTGCGCGACGTCCTCGGCGGTCTGGGCATCGGTGATCTCGACCGCACCGTCGAGGGTCTGTCGGGCGGGGAGAAGCGACGGGTGGCGCTCGCCGCCACGCTCGTCGGCGACCCCGACCTCGTCGTGCTCGACGAGCCCACCAACCACCTCGACGTCGAGGGCATCGGGTGGCTCGCGCAGCACCTGCTCGCTCGGCGGTGCGGGGTGGTGGTCGTCACGCACGACCGCTGGTTCCTCGACGCCGTCTGCACGCGCACCTGGGAGGTCGCGGGCGGGCGGGCGGAGAGCTACCTCGGCGGCTACGCCGACTGGGTCTACGCCCGCGCCGAGCGCACCCGGCAGGCCGACGCCGCGGAGGCGCGCCGGCAGAACCTGGCCCGCAAGGAGCTGGCCTGGTTGCGCCGCGGGGCACCCGCGCGGACGTCGAAGCCGCGGTTCCGCATCGAGGCCGCCGAGACGCTCATCGCCGATGTGCCGCCGCCGCGCAACTCCGTGGAGCTGCTCGGATTCGCCACCAACCGGCTCGGCCGGACGGTGCTGGAGCTGGAGGACGCCACCGCCGTCGTCGCCGGGCGCACGCTGCTCGAGCGCGTGACGTGGCGGATCGGTCCCGGCGACCGGATCGGGATCGTCGGGGTCAACGGCTCGGGCAAGACCACGCTGCTGCGCACGCTCACCGGCCAGCGCCCACTCGACGGCGGCAGGCTCGTGCGGGGCACCACCGTGGCGCTGGCCGAGCTGAGCCAGGAGCTCGTCGACCTGCCGCAGGAGCTGCGCGTGCTGGAGGCCACCGAGCAGGTCGCGAAGTACGTGCGGCTCGGGAAGCTGGAGATGTCCGCGTCGCAGGTGCTGGAGCGGCTGGGCTTCCCCGCGGCACGGCAGTGGACGCCGGTCGGCGACCTCTCCGGCGGCGAGCGACGACGGCTGCAGCTGACGCGGCTGCTGATGGCCGAGCCGAACGTCCTGCTGCTCGACGAGCCCACCAACGACCTCGACGTGGACACCCTCGCCCGGCTGGAGGACCTCCTCGACGGCTGGGCGGGAACGCTCGTGGTGGTCAGCCACGACCGTTACCTGGTGGAACGGGCCTGCGACACGGTCGTCGCGTTGCTCGGCGACGGGAAGATCACCCACCTGCCGGGTGGGATCGACGAGTACCTGGAGCGCCGGGCGCAGGCGGGAGCGCAGGTCACCGGTCTCTCGGCGACAACAGCACCCACCGCACTCGCTGCCGCCCGAGCCCCGTCGAGCGCGGCCGGGCAGCGCGCGGCACGCAAGGAGGCCGCCCGGCTGGAGCGCCGGATGAAGACGCTCGAGGCTCGCGAGGAGAAGCTGCACGCCCTGCTCGCCGAGGCGGCGACGGATCCCGCGCGACTGCTCGAGCTCGACGCCGAGCTGAAGGCCGTCGTGACCGAGCAGGAAAGTGTCGAGCTGGACTGGTTGGCCGCCGCCGAACTGGCCGAGAGCTGACAGCGGATAGAGAGGATGTGGGTGTGGAAGGGCAACGCAAGCCGGAGGAGCTCTCCGAAGAGGAACGCCAGCGGCTTCATCGAGCCCATCAACGCCTGCGGAACACTTCGCAAGCGCTGGAGGCGTTGACGGTGATCGAGCCGGTCCGGGGCCGGTGGCCGGCTACGCCGGCACCGCCGGAAGCGCTGGAGGCAGCTCAGGTCGACCTGCACCGAGCCTGCCAGGAGCTCTGGCGAACCCAGCGCGACCTGCTGTCCTGGGAACCGCCCCCCGGCGCCACAACATCCGACTAGCAAGGCCGTTACCCGCCCGACATTCCGACATGGAGCCATGTCGGGCTTGTCAGCACCCTGGCGAGCCCGACACGGTTCCATGTCGCGACAACCGGGCACAGCCCGCTGAGGTGGTGACGGCCCGCGCGGGTTGCTGGGCTGGTTTGCCGCCACGACAGCGCGGTAAGGTGATCCGGGGCGAACCTATCCGCTCCACTGGTTCACCGCTGATCGGAGGGCATGGTGGACGGTTGGCCCGATGTCGACGTCAATCGACTCGCCGAGATCTGCGGACGGTTCGGTATTGCAACCCTTCAGGCATTCGGCTCGGCTGCTCGGGACCAAGACACGGCCGACAGTGACGTCGATCTGCTGTACGAGCTGCAGCCCGGGGCCCGGCTCGGCTGGGAGATCGCGGACCTGACCGACGAGCTGTCCGAGCTGTTCGGGCGACCGGTCGACCTCGTCTCCCGACGCGCAATCAATCCACGCTTGCGCGGTCAAATTCTGCGCGATGCGAGGCCAGTTTATGCGGCGTGATCTGCTGCTGCTCGCAGAGATGATCGATGCCGCCGAACAGGCGAGAGTCCTTGTCGGGGATCTGACCGTGGAACAGTTGCAGGAGGAACCCGGCACAGCTGCGAAACCGCGTTGTCCATGGATACTGGTCGGTCGACTTCGGTATTCTGCATGCGACCGCGGTTGACCAGCTGGGCCCCTTCGTCGAGCAGCTGAGGGTCGCGCTGAACGAACTGGGTTCGGACGAGCGTGGTTGACCTTAACGGCCGCCCCGGGGTGAGTCGGAGCTGAGGGCGGTGACCAGGTCCGAGGTCCGGCCGAGCAATGCGGCCGTAGCGATCGGGTCCATGTAGTCGTCGTAGGACACGATCTCACCGTCACGCACCCGACGCGTGTCGGTGCGACCTGGCGCCGGGTGGACACGAATCCGTGGGCGCGTCGCAGCGGCTGCACCCCCAGCTCACCGAGGCGGCGACCGACTCCGGGCGACTGCTCGAGCTCGACGCAGAGCCGACCGTCGTCAGGCCACCGGGTTCTCCCAGCGCAGGTCCGGGAAGCGGGCGAAGTCGCCGTCGGCCGAGGCGACGGCGAGGCCGTGCTCGATGGCGAGGGCGGCCAGGTGCGCGTCCGGCACCAGGTTCGGCCCAGTGATCGCGGGCAGCAGGGCGGACAACACGACCTGATGGCGGTCGGTGGGCACCGGGACCCAGGCCGGCTCGGCGTCGAGCCAGCTCTCAACCTGCGACCACGCGTCCGCAGGCGACTCGGGCCGAGGGAACAGCCGAGGGTTGGTGACCAACCGGACGAAGCCCAGCAGGCTCGGCCACGGCAGCCCGACCCGCGCCGTACCCCGGAGCCGATCATCGAGCCAGCTCCGCGCGGTCTCGTGCTGCGGGTAGTCGCGGACGTGCGCGTAGACCAGGATGTTCGTATCGACGAGGATCACCGGAACGCGTCGCCCTCGACGCGCGCGAGGACCTCGGCCACGTCGTCGACGTCGGGCAGGGTGGGACTGCCGAGCGAGACCGGACGGGTGAACGATTGCCGACCCTGGCGCGGCGGGTTCGCGAGCCGGGTCAGGCCCTCGCGCAGGGCGTCGTTCACGACAGCCTTCAGGGTGCTACCACGGGCCCGGCGGACGCTCTCTAGCTGTGCCGCGACGTCGTCGTCCAGAGTCAGCGTCGTGCGCATGCATCAGAGCATACGCCGATTGATGTGTTGATGTCTTCCGCTGGTCCGGACCGAACCGGACAGGTGCCGGTTGTGTGACCGGCGACGCACACTGACGATCCGGCTACGGTCCCCGACCACGGGACAGTGTCTCAGCACGTCGAAGAGGGGACGGTCCCCAGCACGACACATGGCTTCACGAGCACGCGATGACCGAGCAGACCGGAGCCTACTTCGAGGGCATCTGGCGCGGCGTGAGCACGGCGCTGCCGGGTAGGACGAACTACGAGGGCTTCTACGCCGTGTGGCCAGCGATCAGCGACGACGGGCTTCCTACGTCCACCGCTCGGGACGAGCCCGTGCGAGCCCGGTCAGCAACAGCGCCTCGGCGAGCACCCCACGGCCGAACATGCCCAGGTGCAGGCTCTCGTCGATGCCGTGCCAGCGGCTGGCCGGGTCGCCGACGCCGGTCACGAGCACGGCGGCGCCCGGGAAGGTGCGGGCGAACTCGGCGATGAACGGGATCGAGCCGCCGATGCCCGTCTCCACCGCGGCGTTGCCATAGGCCGCGCCGAACGCCCGGCGGGCGACGTCGTAGGCGGAGCCGGTGGTCTGCAGGCTGAAGGGCTCGGCCACCCCGGAACCGGGTGTGACGGTGACGTGCGCACCCCACGGCACGTGGGCCTCCAGGTGCTCGGCCAGCGCGCGCTGCGCGGCGAGAGCGTCTTCGCCGGGCGCGATCCGCATGCTCACCATCGCCCGGGCACGCGGGAGCAGCACGTTGGACGCCTCCGCGACACGCGGCGCATCGATACCGAGCACGGCCACGGCCGGGGCGTGCCAGGCGCGCTCCGGGAGCGTGCCGGTGCCGAGCAGCTCGACGCCGTCGAGCAGCGCGACGTCGGAGCGGAACGTGGCCTCGTCCAGGTCCGGGACGTCGGACGTGCTGCGGACCAGCCCCGGTACGGCCACCTCGCCCTTGTCGTCGTGCAGCGCAGCGAGCGTCCGGCACAGCGCGGTGAGCGCATCGCCCACCGGGCCGCCGTAGATCCCCGAGTGCGCCGGGCGCTCCAACATCGCGATCTCGACGGTGACGTCGACCACGCCGCGCAGGCTCGTCGTCAACGCGGGGACGTCGACGGCGGGGTTGGCGGAGTCGGCGATCACGATGACGTCGGACTCCATCGCGTCGCGATGCTGTGCCAGCAGGGTGGTGAGGGTCGGCGAGCCGGACTCCTCCTCGCCCTCGATGAACAGCGTGACCCCGACCGGCAGGCGGCCCTCGTAGGCACGCAGCACGGCGAGATGGGTCATCACCCCGGCCTTGTCGTCGGCGGCGCCGCGGCCGTAGAGCCGGCCGGCACGCTCGGTCGGCTCGAACGGCGGGCTCGTCCAGTGCTCGTCGCCACCGGTCGGCTGCACGTCGTGGTGGGCGTAGAGCAACACCGTGGGGGCGCCGTCCGGCGCGGGCCAGTGCGCGAGGACAGCGGGCGCGCCAGCACCGGCCGCGATGATCGTGACGTCGGCGGCGCCCGCGTTCCGGGCCAGCTGGGCGACGGCCTCGGCACTGCGGTGGGTGTCCTCGGCATGCGCCGGGTCGGCCCAGATACTCGGGATCCGGACGAGCCGCTCCAGATCCGCCCTAGCGTCGGCCAGCACGCCACTCACCGCAGCAGTCACAGCACTAACAGGAAGCTCTTCCGACACGCCACGATGCTAACCCCCGCGAGTCGGCACGTGTTGGTGCGCGAGTCGGCACAAGCTGGCGGGCGAGTCGGCCGTTTCCGTACGCGAGCCCGTCGAGGTGCTCCGATCGACGCCAGGTACCTCGGTCTGGTGGCGCACCGCCCCACCCGGGGGAGACGTAGGCTCGCGACCATGTCCCGGTTCCTGGCGATGCTGCTGGACTCCGCCACCCGTCTCGAGCACGGCATGACGACCGGAGAGCCGGCGGCGCCGATCCGCCGCACCTGGCCAGAGGTGCACGCCCGCGCCCGCCGGATGGCAGCGGCCCTGCGTTCCGACGCGGACGGCCACCCCAGGCTCACCCATGGGGCCTCGGTCGGCGTGCTGGCCGGGGAACCGGTCGCGATCGCGCCGGCCGCACAGGCCGTCTGGCTCACCGGCGCCAGCATGACGATGCTGCACCAACCGACCGGGCGCACCGACCTCACCACCTGGGCCGAGGACACCGTCTCGGTACTAAAAATGATCAACGCGGAACTCGTGTTGCTCGGAGCCCCGTTCGACGCGCTGGCACCGGCGCTCACCGAGCGCGGCATCGCGTTCCGCACGATCGACTCCCTGGACATCAAGGGTGGTGAGATCGAGCCCGACGCCGGTGTGGCGGTCGAGGACGACACGGCCCTGCTCCAGCTCACCAGCGGCTCGACGGCCGAGCCCAAGGCCGTGCGCATCACGCACGGCAACCTCTACGCCAACATCACCGCCATGATGGTGGCCGCGCAGCTCGACACTGCCCGCGACGTGATGGTGTCGTGGCTGCCGCTGTTCCACGACATGGGCATGGTGGGCTTCCTGACCGTCCCCATGGCGACGGGGTTGGAGCTGGTGACCGTCACCCCGGTGGACTTCCTCACCCGCCCGCTGCTGTGGGCCGAGCTGATCTCGCGCTACCGCGGCACGGTGACCGCGGCTCCGAACTTCGCCTACGCCGTGCTCGGCCGCCAACTCGCGCGCGCCGAGGAAGGCTCGCTGGACCTGTCGTCCCTGCGCTTCGCGCTCAACGGCGCCGAGCCGATCGACCCGGACGCGGTCGCGACGTTCACCGCGACCGGTGCCCGCTTCGGGCTGCGCGACGACTCGGTCGTGGCCGCCTACGGGATGGCCGAGACGGCGCTCGGGGTGTCGTTCGCGCCGATCGACACCGGCCTGCAGGTCGACCACGTAGACGCCGAGCAGCTCGAGGTGCACCGCCGGGCCGTTCCCGCGACGTACGGCCCGACGCGCCGATTCCCGAAGCTCGGCCCGCCGCTGCCCGGGATCGAGGTACGAGTGGTCGGTGCCGACGCGACAGTGCTCGACGAGCGCCGAGTTGGCGTGCTACAGCTGCGCGGCGACTCCGTCACTCCCGGCTATCTCACGGTCGACGGGCCGGTCGCCACCCAGGACGCCGACGGCTGGTTCGACACCGGCGATGAGGGCTATCTCGCCGAAGGTGCCGTGGTGGTCTGCGGACGGCTCAAGGACATGATCATCATGGGTGGGCGCAACATCTACCCGACTGACATCGAACGGGCCGCCGCCGAAGTCGAGCACGTGCGCGCGGGCAACACGGTGGCCGTGCGGCTGCTCGCCGGCGCGGGCCGGCGCCGGGAGTCGTTCGCCGTGGCCGTCGAGTCGCGCAAAGCCGGCGACCCGGCGGCCGAAAAACTCATCCGCAAGGACGTCACCAGCCGGGTCGTCTCGGCGGTGGGAGTCCGCCCGGCCGAGGTGGTCGTGCTCGGGCCGGGGAGCCTGCCCAAGACACCGTCGGGAAAGCTGCGCCGTGCAGCAACGGGTGAGCTGCTGCGCTCGCAGGCCTGAGGTCAGCCCGAGAGCGCGTGGAAGCGGTTCTGCGCCGGTTCCAGCCCGTCGGCCAGCAGCGCCTCGGCGGCGTCGGCGGCCAGGTCGACGGCGAGCTCCAGATCCTGGCGCTCGGCACCGGAGAAGCGCTTGAGCACGTAGTCTGCCGCGTCCTGGCGGCCGGGCGGACGGGCGATCCCGAAGCGGACGCGGAGGTAGTCACGGGTGCCGACCGACGCGCTGATCGAGCGCAACCCGTTGTGACCCCCCTCACCGCCGCCGCGTTTGAGCCGCACGACGCCGAAGCCGAGGTCGAGATCGTCGTGCAGGACGACGAGATCCTCGACCGGCACCGAGAAGTACGCCGCGAGCCCGGCGACCGGCCCACCGGAGACGTTCATGTACGTGCGCGGCTTCGCGAGCACGACCCGCCGCCCGGCGAGCCTGCCTTCCAGCACGTCGGCGTTGCTGCGATGCCTGGAGAATCGGCCACCGCCGGCCCGCGCCGCCAACAGCTCGACCACGCGGAAGCCGACGTTGTGCCGGGTCTCGGCGTACTCCGGGCCCGGATTGCCGAGCCCGACGACCAGTGCGGGACCCGGCGCCGGCATCAGCTGTCCGAGGATGGGGACTCGGCGGATGGGGACTCGCCCTGCTCCACCCCCGGGGTCTCCGGCGCGTCCTCGACGACGCCAGCACCCTCGGTGTCGACCTCGGCCTCCAGATCGGCCTCGGTCGGCGCGGCCACGACGTTGACCACGAGGTACTCCGGATCGGTACGCAGCGTGGTACCCGCGGGCAGCTCGACGGCGCCGGCCAGGGTCTGGGTGCCGACCCCGAGGCCCTCGACGGACACCTCGACGTGCTCCGGGATGGACGACACGTCGGCCTCGACCTCGATCGTGTTGAGCTCCTGGGTGACGAGGGTGCCGGGCGCGGCATCGCCGGTGACGACGACCTGGACCTCGACGATCACCTTCTCCCCGCGACTGATCACCAGCAGGTCGACGTGCTCGATGTACGGGCGGATCGGGTGGTTGACCACGGTCTTGGTCAACGCGAGCTGCGGGGTACCGGCGATGTCGAGGGTGAGCACGGCGTTGCGGCCCTGCTCGCGGACGACCCGGGCGAACTCCAGCGACGGAAGCGCGAGGTGCTGCGGGTCGGTGCCGTGCCCGTAGAGGACGGCGGGGATCTTGCCTGCACGGCGGGTACGGCGGGCGGCGCCCTTGCCGAACTCCGTGCGGGTCTCGGCGGCGATACGGGCCTCGGCCACGGTAGGTCTCCTCGATCAGCGTGCTGCGATGTGGATACGCGGCGAGGGAGCCGGCCGGGCCGGACCCACGTCGATCACGGCAGGCTAGAAGCGCACCCGCCCTCGCCGCGGAACTGGCGTAGACGATACGCGCCCGGGACGTGGCATCAGGCGCGGGCCCTGATCGACGGGTCAGCTGAGGCCCCAGATCGTACCGACTCGCGCACCACTTCGTACCGACTCGCGGGTGGGGGTCAGGCGTTGCCGTCGAAGAGGCTGGTTACGGAGCCGTCGTCGAAGACCTCGTGGATGGCACGGGCCAGCAGCGGGGCGATGGACAGCACCGACATGCGGGAGAACCGCTTCGCGTCCGGGATCGGCAGGGTGTCGGTGAAGATCACCTCACGGGCGCCGCACCGGGCGAGGCGCTCGGTGGCCGGGCCCGACAGCACCCCGTGTGTGGCCGCGACCACGACGTCCGCCGCGCCCTGGTCGAGCAGCGCCTCGACGGCCTTCACCACCGTGCCACCGGTGTCGATCATGTCGTCGATCACGAGGCAGAGCCGGCCGTCGATGTCGCCGACGACCCGGTTGGCGACGGCCTCGTTCGGCTTGCGCGGGTCCCGGGTCTTGTGGATGAACGCCAGCGGCATGCCGCCGAGGGTCTCGGCCCAGCGCTCGGCGAGCCGGACGCGGCCGGAGTCGGGGGAGACGACGGCGAGCTCGTGGTCGGCGTAGGTGCGCCGGACGTGCTCGACGAGCACCGGCAGCGCGAAGAGGTGGTCCACGGGACCGTTGAAGAAGCCCTGGATCTGCGCTGTGTGCAGGTCGACGGTCATGATCCGGTCGGCGCCCGCGGTCTGGAACATGTCGGCGATCAGCCGCGCGGAGATCGGCTCGCGGCCGCGGTGCTTCTTGTCCTGGCGCGCGTAGCCCCAGAACGGCATGACCGCGGTGATCCGCTTGGCCGACGCGCGTTTCAGCGCGTCGACCATGATCAGCTGTTCCATGATCTGGTCGTTGATCGGCGCCGCGTGCGACTGCAGCACGAACGCGTCACAGCCGCGCACCGACTCCTCGAACCGGACGAAGATCTCGCCGTTGGCGAAGTTGTACGCCGACTGCGGCGTGATGGTGACGTCGAGGTGCTTGGCTACCTGCTCGGTCAGCTCGGGGTGCGCTCGACCCGAGAACAGCATGAGGTTCTTCTTGGGGGTCGCCGACATCGCGCTCACCGAGCCGTCCCTCCGTGACCGTTCCTGGCCGGGTCACTGGCCGCGCGGGCGGCCGCAGCGGCCGAGGTGCCCGGCCGGTTCTCCTCGACCCAACCCTCGATGGTGCGTTGCGCTCCGGCCGACACGGCCAGCGCTCCTGGCGGGACGTCCTGGCGCAGGACCGCACCAGCGCCGGTGTAGGCCCCGTCACCGACCTGCAGCGGGGCGACGAACGTGTTGTCCGAGCCGGTCCGGACATGCGACCCGACGATCGTGCGGTGCTTGCGGACGCCATCATAGTTCACGAACACCGACGACGCCCCGATATTGCTGTGCTCACCGATCGTCGCGTCGCCGACGTAGGTGAGGTGGGGGACCTTCGTGCCCGCCCCGATATCGGAGTTCTTCACCTCGACGAACGCGCCGATCTTGCCCCGCTCGCCCAGCCGCGCGCCGGGCCGGAGGTAGGCGAACGGCCCGACCGACGCGCCAGGCCCGACCGACGCGCCGCTGCCGTGCGAACGGACCACGGTGGCGCCGGCGCCGATCTCGCAACCCACGAGCGTGGTGTCCGGGCCGATCTCGGCGCCCCCGGCGACCGACGTGGCGCGATGCAGCTGCGTGCCGGGATGCAACACGACGTCGGGCTCCAGCCGGACCTGCACGTCGACCCAGGTGGTGGCCGGATCCACCACGGTGACCCCGGCCAGCATCCAGCGCTGCAGCAGGCGCCGGTTCAGCTCGGCCCGGATGGCGGCGAGCTGGACCCCGTCGTTGACGCCGTGAACCTGCCAATGATCACCGCAGCGGAGGCTGCGGACCTCGACCCCGTCGTCGCGGGCGATCGTGACCAGATCGGTCAGGTACAGCTCGCCCTGGCTGTTGGCAGTGCGGAGCCGACCGATCGCGCTGGTCAGGAACCTGCTGTCGAAGACGTAGACGCCCGAGTTCACCTCGGGCACGGCCCGCTGCTCGGCGGTGGCGTCCGCCTCCTCGACGATGCGAGCGACGGTGCCGTCGGGCTCGCGCAGCACCCGTCCGTACCCGGTGGGGTCGGCCAGCTCGGTGGTGAGCACCGTGAGCGCCGCGCCGGCACCGGTGTGCTCGTCGAGCAACGCTCCGATGGTGCCGGCTTCGAGCAGCGGCACGTCACCGTAGGTGACCAGGACGGGGCCGGTGAGGTCCGCGGGCAACGCGTCCAGCCCGCAGCCGACGGCGTGCCCGGTGCCCAGGCGCCGGTCCTGCACGGCGGCGAGCACCGGGCGTGCCAGCTCCACACCCAGCTCGGTGAGGGCGTCGTGGACCTGGTCGCGGCCGTATCCGATGACCGCGACGAGGTACTCGGGCTCGAGCGCGGCGGCGGCGTGGACGGCGTGGCCCAGGAGGCTGCGACCAGCGATGGGATGCAGCACCTTCGGCACGGCCGAACGCATGCGGGTGCCCTCGCCCGCCGCCAGCACGATCGCGGCGGCCGGACGGACAGCCGTCGCATCGCCGGTGCGTCCGAGCCCGTGGCGGTCGGACATGAGGCCACTCCCTGATCAGCTGCTCGTGGTCGGCGCGGCCGTAACGGCGTCGGGAACCTCAGAATCCTACGGGTGCGCCCGCGGCCCCGGCGACCCGGTTGCGGGCGCTGTAACATCGGCGCCAGATCACCCGACAGTATGAGCACTAGATCTCCCGACCGAGCCGCTCCCCTGTGTAGCCCGGCCGTTCCATACGCTCCCCATACCGAAGGACTGCCGATGGGCAAGCACAGCAGGACTCCACGCCTTCGAGTGCGCTCAGCGCTCGCAGCGGGGCTGGTCGGTCTCGGATCCGTGGGATCCGTCGGCACCGCTTCCGCGCAGGGTCCCGCGCTGGTGGAAGGCACACCGTGTACGGACGTCGCGCGGGCGTGCGTGGACCTCGCATCGCAGCAGGCCTGGCTCATCGACGGTGGCACGGTCGCCCGTGGTCCGGTACCGATCAGCTCGGGCGCGGAGGGCGAAGAGACCCCACGGGGGGACTTCCACGTGATGTGGAAGGACCAGGACCACTACAGCGCCGAGTTCGACGACGCGCCGATGCCGTTCTCGGTGTTCTTCGCCGAAGGCGGCATCGCCTTCCACGAGGGGAACGTCGAGACGACATCGGCCGGGTGTGTGCGTCTGACCGAGGAGGACGCGATCGCGTTCTTCGACTACCTCGCCGTCAACGATGCCGTGCAGGTGCGCTGAGCGGCGCAGGCATCGCTGCTGAGCTGCTGCTCCGCCGCCAGGATTCGAACCTGGACCATCGGAACCAAAATCCGAGGTGCTGCCGTTACACCACGGCGGACAGGGTTTCATCCTGGCACGCAGGAGCAAGGTGGTTGTCGCTGGCCGGGATCGGGCCCGGCCGTGTCGGGCGGTTCGCCGGATGTTTCCGCAGTACAGGCTGTGCGTCGGGGGCCGGTCACCTAGTCTCGCCGAGGGACCCGGGTCGCCTGCCCCGCCCGCGCGAAACTGCCCTGCACTCGATCCCCGAGGAGAGCGATGCCTCCCATCGCCACCGCTGCCGGTGTGAACCCCCTGACCTCCGGCCCGAACCCGGTGATCTCCGGACGTCGCACGACGTTCCAACACTCGATGATCTACGTCTTCGTCGCGATGCCGATGGTCGCGATGGTGGCGGCCGTGCCCCTGGCCTGGGGTTGGGGGGTCGGCTGGCACGACCTCGCCTTGCTCGGCGGGTTCTACGTCCTTGCCGTGCTGGGTATCACCGTCGGCTTCCACCGCCACTTCACACACAAGTCGTTCAAGGCCAAGCCGTGGCTACGGGTGACGATGGCGATCATCGGATCGCTGGCCGTGCAGGGCAACGTCCTGAACTGGGTGGCCGACCACCGCCGCCACCACGCCTTCTCCGACCGCGAGGGCGACCCGCACTCGCCGTGGCTGCACGGCACCTCGCCCGCCGCGGTGGCCAAGGGCTTCCTGCACGCTCACATGGGCTGGTTCTTCGACCGCGACGAGACCAACCACCGGCGCTTCATCCCCGACCTGCTCGCCGACCGGGCGATCGTCGGGGTCAGCCGCACGTTCGGATGGTGGATCGCGCTCAGCCTGCTCCTGCCCGCGGTGCTCGGTGGCCTCATCTCCTGGTCCTGGGTCGGCATCCTGACCGGGTTCTTCTGGGGCGGGCTGGTCCGCCTCGCGATCTCCAACCACGTCACGTGGTCGATCAACTCGATCTGCCACATGATTGGTGAGCGCCCGTTCCAGACGCGGGACCACTCGCGCAACTTCTGGCCGCTGGCCATCCTGTCGATGGGTGAGTCCTGGCACAACCTGCACCACGCGGACCCGACCTGCGCGCGGCACGGCGTGCTCCGCGGGCAGATCGACATCTCGGCCCGGCTGATCTGGATCTTCGAGAAGCTCGGGTGGGCGCACGACGTCCGGTGGCCGACCACCCTGCGGCTCGCCCGCATCAGTACCCGAGGGTGACGACGGGAATTAACTATCGCAATTTTGGGTGTCCCACACCCGGGTGATATCGCACTGTTCGTGCCACACTGACGCTCGTGCGCAGCGCGGAGAATGCTCACCCCCCACACGATCGGGGGTCGCCGAGGTGTTGACCGACAGTGCCGGCCATGCGGTCCGGGTGGGCCAGAAGGACGACGGCCGGTTCATCCGCACCCACCGCAAGCGTTAGGGGTCGTGCTCAGCCTGCTGCCCGAGCGGCTCGACCGGATGCTGCTGCTCGGAGCCCACTGTGACGACATCGCCATGGGGGCGGGCGGCTCCCTGCTGGAGCTGTGCCGCGCGCATCCTGGTATCTCCGTCTCGGCGCTCGTCCTGACCGGTGGCGGCTCCCTTCGCGAGGAGGAGGAGCGTGCCGCGCTCGCCGCGCTCTGCCCCGGCGCACAGCTCGAGGTGACCGTCCTCGACCTGCCCGACGGTCGGGTGTTCACCCGCTGGGAACGGGCCGAGCTCGCCGTCGACGAGCTACGCGCGCCCGGCGAGCCGGACCTGATCTTCGCGCCGTCCGCGCACGACGCCCACCAGGACCACCAAGCCCTGGCCGAGCTCGTACCCACCGTGTTCCGCGACCATCTCACCCTGGGCTACGAGATCCTGAAGTGGGACGGCGACCTCTCCCAACCCACCGCGTACCTGCCGCTGGCCGAACCGGTGCTGCGGGAGAAACTGGACAAGCTGCACGAGCACTACGGTTCCCAGCGCGACCGCAGCTGGTTCGACGCGGAGACGTTCGGTGGGCTGGCCCGGATCCGCGGCGTGCAGTGCCACGCTCGCTACGCCGAGGCGTTCCACGTGGCCAAACTGGTGCTCGGCGTGGCACCGCTCACCGGGCCCGACCCGGTGGACTGAGCGCAGTGGACGGAGGTTCCGCGTGTGTCGCAACATCCGCACCCTGCACAACTTCGCACCGCCCGCCACCGAGGACGAGGTGCGCGACGCGGCGTTGCAGTACGTGCGCAAGGTCAGCGGGTCCACGCAGCCGTCGCAGGCCAACGCGGAGGTGTTCGCCCGTGCCGTTGAGGCCGTCACCGAGGCCACCCACCGGCTGCTCGACGAGCTGGCGACCTCGGCTCCGCCACGCAACCGCGAGGTGGAGGCGGCCAAGGCCCGCGAGCGCTCCGCCGCCCGGTACGGCCACTGAGGACGCGACGGACGCGTCAGGGCGAGGCGAACGAGTCGTAATAGGCCAGGAACTGCTCCCGCTGGACGTCGAGCAACGGCGAGCCCTCCGCGTAGACCTGGGAGAACATCCGGTCCGGCGCCGGTGGCGGCATCGACACGCAGTACTCCCGGAACCGGGCGGCGAGCTCGTCGGACTCGGCCTGGACGTCGTCGAAGAACTCCTGCCCGACGACGTGGGACCGCACCAGGTTCACCCGCACCCGCTCGATGGGGTCCTTGAGCTTCCACAGCTCGAGCTCGTCGGCGAGCCGGTAGCGCGACGGGTCGTCCGAGGTGGTGTGCGCGTCCATCCGGTAGGTGAACGCCTCGATCAGCACCGGGCCGTTGCCGGTGCGGCACTCCTCCAGTGCCCAGCGGGTGACGGCGAGGCAGGCGAGCACGTCGTTGCCGTCGACGCGGATGCCGGGGAAGCCATAGCCCTGCGCGCGCTTGTACAGCGGCACCCGCGTCTGACGCTCGGTCGGCTCGGAGATCGCCCACTGGTTGTTTTGGCAGTAGAAGACGACCGGCGCGTCGTAGACAGCGGCCCACACGAAGCCCTCGTGCACGTCGCCCTGGCTGGTGGCGCCGTCGCCGAAGAAGCAGATCGTGGCCTCGGAACCGGGCCCCTCACCGACCTTGCCCTCGAAGCGCTGACCCATCGCGTAACCGGTGGCGTTGAGGCACTGGTTACCGATGACGATCGTGTACAGGTGGAAGCCGGTGGCCAAGGGGTCCCAGGAGCCGTGGTCGGTACCACGGAAGATGCCGAGCAGCTCGGTGGGGTCGATCCCGCGGGTCCAGGCCACGCCGTGCTCGCGGTAGGACGGGAACGCCATGTCCTGGGGCTCCATCGCCCGGCCGGCGCCGATCTGGGCGGCCTCCTGACCGAGCAGCGGCACCCAGATGCCGAGCTGGCCCTGCCGTTGCAGCGCGTTGGCCTCCCGGTCGAACCGGCGGACCAGCACGAGGTCGCGGTAGAGCCCCTGTAGCGCCGCGACGTCGACGTCGGAGGCGTAGCGGTCGAACCGGGCGTCGGACACCCGCTCGCCCTCGGGCGTCAGCAGCTGGACGAGGTCGGGACCACCCCCGTCGGTGCCCCGCAGACCCGCGAGCACGTGCTCACGGTTCGGGCGCGGCTCGGGTGTCGACGACGTCTGTGGAGTCCAGTCGTGCGGAGCGGACACCGGTACTACCGCTCCGGGGTGCGGGCGGTCTTCTCGTAGCCGTGCGCATAGCCGTTGGCGGTGGGGCCGTGGCCGGGAGTCCGGGGGACCCCTGCGGCGCTCTTCGCCTTGCGTGCGGCGTCGTCGATCCGGCTCCGGTACCGACCCTTCGTCTGCTTGTCGACGAACGCAGCGGCGCGATCGAGGATCTTGCCCGTCTTGTCCGGGTTGTTCCTGGCGTACCGGCGAGCGGCCTCGGCTGCCGTGGCGAGCGTGGCCAGCCTCGTGAACAGGGCCATTGCGGTTCTCCCCTCGTGTGATGCTCCCGACAGTGACAACGCGTGCACGGTGTCCGGTGGTTCCTGCACCCACCGTAGACCCGGGCGTCAGGATGCTGCCCGCCAGAGCACAACCATCCCGGCGCCAATGTCGGTCGCCGGGAAAAGGCGCGCCGATTCTGGTCCTCGCAGAGTCCACGGACCCTGCGAGGACCACAACGAGCGCGCGAAGCCGGTGGTCAGACCAATTGATAGGCCTGGAGTCGCTGGTCGAGCTGGATGACCGCGGGGCTGTCCTGCCAGGGCTGCATCCGGGCGCGAACGGCGGTGATCCTGCCAGCCAGTCGAGGCGAGCGGTTCTGGGCAGCGAGGTCAACTGCCTGTTCGAGGGTGGCCGCGGCGTGGTCGACGTCGCGGCACTCCAACCGCGCCCGCCCAAGGTCTACGACGGTGAGGGCCACGACACGCACGAAGCTACGGTCGAGGGTGGCTAGAGAAGCCTCGTTGGACTGCACGGCGTCGAGCGGTCGGTGCAGCTGGAGCAGACACTGGCCGCGTTTGCTCGCGTGCACCCCGTCGCCGTAGTACGGCAGGCAGGAGGGTAGTCCGGTGGCGGCCGTGAGATCGGCGCGGGCGGTGTCCAGGTGGACCAGGCATGGCTTCTCCTGGCCGTCGCGGGCGTAGGCGAGGGCCGTCGTGTCCGCGATCAGAGCGTGCAGCAACCGATCGTCAGTGTGCCGCGCCCAGTACTGGGCGGCCACGGCATGGTCGATACCGGTGCGTGGCCGTCCTTGGCAAGTCGCCAGGGAGCTCATCTGGCCCAGCACGCGGGAAGCGAGGGCGGCGTCCTCGGCCTCGTGGGCGGCGCTACGGGCCTGCTCGTAGTAGAAGGCTGCGCTGGCAAAGTCGTTCACGTTGAAGTAAAGCCACCCGAGAACCCGGGACTGGTCGGCATAGAGCGACAGCAACCGCGGGCGCAGCTCCGCCGGGCACTCCGTGAGCATGCCCGCAGCCAGGTCGCGCTGGGCCAGCACGATGTCCAGCACGGCCCACGGCCCCGCCGCGTCGTCCTGACGGACGCAGTACCGCAGCATCCGCTCCATGTGGCCGATCACGGTGGCGTCGACCCGGCGAGGTGCCTGCACCGCAGCGGCCAGGCGCGCCTGTTCCTCCGGATCGAGACTGCTCACGACGAACGGTCCCACGGCTCCCGTGGCAGTGGTCCAGCCGAACGCCCGGAGCACGGTACGACGGTCCATGTTGGGAGCCCAGGTCGCGAACAGGTCCACAAGCTGGCGGACGACGGCATCCCGCTGACGGGCGGACAGCTCCAGGATGCCATCCATCACCCCGCTCCGGCCACCCGACGCGACGACCAAGGGCTCCGGCACGGGCACGCGATCCGCGGTCGCGGCCGGGTCCGGCCGGGCGCCGGGTGTGGGGGTGGTGCTGGTCTCCACCGCGGGCGGACCCACCTCAGCATCAGCGACCGGCGACGGTCCGGCGGCGGCCGACGCCGCCGGGTCGCGATGGCTGTAGTCGTCGCCGTCGTGCAGCTCCCGGGCGTTGCACTGGTACAGGAACGCGAGCCTGTTCAACGTCTCCAGCGACGGCGTCCGCCCACTCCCCGCCGGCCAGGTCTCCCAGTAGGAGATCTGCTTGCCCGTCTTCGGCGCATCCGCGTCCGGCCACTGCGCGTTCCACCGCTCGGCCACCTCTGCCTGGGTCCAGCCATGCGCCATCCGATACGCCACCCGGGCGTTGACCCGCAGCTCACGACCGACACGTTCGGCGATCTCCCGGTAGGTCCGGCCCTGCCGACGCAGCTCGACACACAGCCGCGCCACCTCGCCCCGGCTCATCTGTTGTCTGCTCACGCACGCTCCCTGCGGACGTCCACCGTCCGGTCACAGTCAACGGCAACCACGTCGTGGTCAGCCTTCTTCACGGTCGTATAAAGCTGTGACCCACCATTCCGGGTCCAGCCGCTCCGGTGTGCGGCCGGGCCCCGCACGCGACGAGCATCGGTGCGCCGGTCGTCGCTACCCCACCCCGCCTCGGCAGATCACAGGGTCACACCATGATCACAGCCTTGTTCTGGAGACTACGGCGCTCACCCATCGGAGACACACCACGCGAACCGGGGTTCGGAAGACCCCGTACGGCGTGGATCTCACCCCATCCACAGGGGTGGTTCTCCCGCGACAGGCACCATTCCCGCCCTACGTTCACACCCCACCATCCGACGATCAACGGGACGTGTAATCGGCAACCTACAGGCCCTCAACCTGCAACAACTTGCACAAGGCGCGTCGTCGTGGTGGCGACATCAGCCCAGACGGAATCCTCGCCGCGGTCGAGCACCTGAACGAGCGGATCATCGGCCCGATTCGCGAACGGCTGATCCAGGCCCTGCCTCCCAGCAGGTGTGATTGATAGAACCGGACATCCCGACCGAGTCGACGACCTAGACATTACTGGTTACAGTAACTAACCCCACCCTGCGATGTCACCGTACCCAGACGTTGGGTACGGTGACGCCTCCGATCACAAGCATCACCCGGTGGAAAGAAGGCCTATGCCGCCGCCGTCACCGACCGTCGCGAGCTGGGAGCTCGGCCTGCGGCTGCGCCAGCGCCGCGCACAGCTGGGCGTCGAGGTGAAGACGATCACCGACCAGCTCGGCTTCACCCGCAACTACTGGTCGGCGGTCGAGCACGAACGCAAGATCCTCGCCACCGACAAGCTGCACCACGTCCTGGACCTCCTCAAGTACGACGACGACGAGCGTACGGAGCTGATCGAGCTGCGCGAGGCGGCCAAGCAGCGCGGCTGGTGGTCGGACTACTCGGCGCTGTTCAACGACGAGTTGCTTCGTCTTTTCGGCCTGGAGCACGGCGCACAGAGCATCCGCACCTACGAAAGCCTGCTGATCCCCGGCCTGCTACAGACGCCCGACTATGCCCGGGCGCTGGTGACCGCCAGCATCTCGGTCCGCCCGGTCGAGGTCGACCAGCGCGTCGCAGCCCGGCTGCGCCGCCAGGAGCGGCTCTCCGGCGACGACCCGCTGCAGCTGACCGCCGTGATCAGTGAGGCCGCGCTGCTTCAACAGGTCGGTGGTCCTCAGGTGTTGCGCGAGCAGCTGCGCCACCTGGCTGCCGTGGTGGCCGACCACCCCGACACCATCGAGCTGCGGGTGATCCCATTCAGCGCCCCCGCCCGCAATGTGTTCGGCGCTTCGACCTTCCATCTGATCGACTTCGCCGATGCCCGGCTGCCCACCCTGGCCTGGCAGGAGACCGCCACCGTTATGGGCGTCCTTGACAAGGACACCCAGGTGCGGGAACTACACTTCACCTATGCGGAGGCGCTCCAGGTGAGCCTCAGTCCGGCGGACTCACTGCAGCTGGTGAGCGAGAGCATCAGGAAAGAGGCGTGATCACGATGTCGTGCCGGCCTCGGGTGGATGCGCCGCAGCAGAGCGAGTGGTTCAAGAGCAGCGTCAGCAGCAGCGACGGATCCTGCGTCGAGGTGCGGTTCCACGACGACCTCGTCTCCATCCGCGACAGCAAGTACCGCCGCGACCCCGCCCACGACCCCCACCGCGAACCGATCCTCACGGTCACCGCCGAGCAGTGGACAGCTTTTCTCAACAACCTCACAGACCCCACCAACCCTCGCACCGGCGGGGCACTGCTCGTCGAGAGCAGCCCGGGCGGCCCGCTGCTGCACGCCACCGACCAGGACACGACCCTGCACTTCACCCACGCCGAGTGGCAGAGCTTCCTCACTGGCGTCCACGCCCACGAGTTCGACCACCCCAGGTGCCCACATCCCGCATCGATCTGACCGCCAGAACGTGATCAAGCAGAGCGGTGTTGGGCTTGGCGCAGAACGCCTCGTGGCCGTCGTCGCGCAACCACCGATGCACCTCAGCCGCGAACTCCGCATCATCGCCAGCGTGACTGATGAATACCCTGGCCACAGTTCCCCCGAACCAACCTGCGTTGATCGCCAACGGTCCTGGCCGGCGACATGGTCGTCGACCACCAGGCTAGCCGCCCTGGACCCGTCCGGAGCGCAGTCGGAGTTCGATGATCTGGATGGACAGCTCGGCGACGGAGCGGGCGACGGAGTGGCGGCGCCGTAGGTGGCAGCGATGGTGGTGGACTTGAACCGCCACGGGAGAGCTGCCCGTCCGCGGTGATGTGTGCGATGGCGCAGGCCACGGGCTGGTTACCCGGCCCTGTATCTTCGACAGTTGCGAACCTCACGGTGTTTGGCGGGCACCTGGATCGGCGCTGCTCTGCCGTACGCGAGGCGGTGTGGGCGTCGATTGATTGGCAGGCTCGGGACGGCCACGTCGTGGCCGGCCTTCTTGTGGTCGTATAGGGTTGTGACTGGCCATCGCTGGGTTCAGCCGTTCAGGTGGGGCGGCCGAACCCAGCACACGTCGGCGCCGGTGCGCCGGTAGCCGTCATCCGCAACCGGCGGTCTACTCCGGCTCGGCGAACGTCAGAGGCCGCACCATGATCACAGCTCTCGTCCCGGCGAGCCTACGTCGTGTGTCTATCGAGACACACCACGCGCGCTGGGTCCGAAAGAACCCGTACGCTGGGAGTTCACCCCACCAACCGGGGTCCTCCATCGCCAGGCCCGCCACTTCCCGCCCCCACGTTCACATCCACCACACGACGATCAATGAACGTGATCAATGAGGCTTATTCAGCGATCTTGATCGGAGGCGTATCTCCGCAGCTCAACCGCGGTCTTACAAGATCCACACAACTCTCCTGAATAACCCTCAATGAACGTATGGTCGGTTCCGCCGCCAGCCACCAATCTGCCAGTCCAGAGCAGGCGGGTGAGATCCCCGGAGAGGGCAGTACGTGTACAACTTCCCGGTACTGCTCTGGTCGTGCTGAAACCACCATCCGCAACGGCAGGAGATCTTGCCCGTGGACACCCGATGTTGGATCAGCCAGCCGGTGAGAGCACCGGTGATCTCGGCATCGACGTCAGTACCGCCGAGGTTGGCGACGTCAGGTCGAGTACTCAGGTGCGCCTGGCTCACACAGGTGTGGCCGCAGGCGCCCGTCGCGTGGCCACCCGAGGCGTCGATCCGCACCCGGCGCGCCTCAACAGCGGGTTTTCGACATATCCCGCTCATCTTCCTACCACACCATCCACAAGCTGCTTGCGCAGGGTAGGTGCGCACCAGCCTCGGTCTCTTGAGACAATCATGGCTTCGAACAGTTCGAGCGACATCCTAACAGTGCGAGCAACGGAGGTGAGACAGCGTGGATGAAGGCTGGGCTTATGGTGGCGGGCCACCCTCGTCGACGACTGCAGCGGGTACGGTAGTCCTGGTCGAAGGTGTGGCATTCTGTATCTGCGGCCAACTAGGTGATATTCACGCCGAGGACGAACAAGGCCTGGTATTCCAGGACACCCGATTCCTCTCGCATTGGGAACTCGACCTCAACGGAGTACGGCTCGAGCCGCTCACCGTGCACCGCCCGGCCCCGTACGCGGCGACGTTCATCAGCCGGCAGCCCCCCGGGCCCGGGCTAGCCGACAGCACCCTGCTGGTGGTCCGCCGCCGGCATGTCGGCAACGGGATGCGTGAGGACATCACGGTCCGCAACCTGGGCCGCGAGCCGGCGGCGGTGCACGTGACGCTGTCCGCTGACTCCGACTTCGCTGGTCTTTTCGAAGTCAAGCAGCGCCGGGTCCGCCACCGCAGGGGCATCGAGAGGACCGCCGAAGTCGATCAGCTGCGGATGAGCTACCAGGCAGACATGAGCACTCGAGCGGTCACGATCGCTGCGAGCGGCGATCCGATCGCGAAGGTCGGGAAACTGTTCTGGCAGCCGGTTATCCCACCCCGCTCCGAGTGGGTGGTCTCAGTGCAGGTGTCGCCGTCGATCGATGGACGTGAGGTGCCGACGAGCTACCCTCCGGGCCTGCCGATCGAGCAAACTCAGCCAGCCGAAGCGCTAGCAGCCTGGCACGCACGCACCCCGGCGATCAGCACGCCCGACGAGCCGCTGAGCCAGCTGCTGACCGACAGCGCCGGGGACCTCGGGGCGTTGCGAATCTTTGATCCGGACCATTCCGACCTGCCGGTCGTCGCCGCCGGTGCGCCGTGGTTCATGGCCCTGTTCGGTCGTGACGCGCTGCTGACCAGCTGGATGCTGCTGCCGCTGGACGCCAGCCTGGCGCTGGGCACGCTACAGACCCTGGCCCGGCTGCAAGGAAAGATCGTCGAGCCGCGCACCGAGGAGGAGCCGGGCCGGATCCTGCACGAGGTCCGCTCCGGGCTCGACACCAAGCAGGCTCTGGGGGGAGGCGATGTCTACTACGGGAGCATCGACTCCACCCCGCTGTTCGTGATGTTGCTCGGCGAGTTGCGCCGCTGGGGGCTGACCAGCGTCGATGCCGAGGCACTGCTGCCGCATGCCGACCGGGCCCTGGAGTGGATCGAACGTTACGGCGACCGGGACGGCGACGGGTTCGTCGAATACCAGCGGGCCACCGACCGTGGGTTACCCAACCAGGGCTGGAAGGACTCGTTCGACGGGATCAACTTCGCCTCCGGGCAGCCCGCCGAGCCGCCAATCGCACTGGCCGAGGTACAGGGGTATGTATACGCCGCCTACCTAGCACGGGCGCATTTTGCCCACGAAGCGGGCGACGTGGAGCTGGCCCGACATTGGGCAGCTAAAGCCACCGACCTCAAACGCGCATTCAATGAAGCATTCTGGCTGCCCGACCGCGGTTATTTCGCGCTGGCCCTGGACGCGGACAAACGACCGGTCGACGCACTCACCTCGAACATGGGCCATTGCTTGTGGACCGGGATCGTCGACGAAGACAAAGCCGCCGCGGTCGCCAATCGGCTGCTCGACCCGGATATGTTCACCGGGTTCGGGGTCCGCACCCTGGCCGCGTCGATGGGCGCCTACAACCCGATAAGCTACCACAACGGGTCGATCTGGCCGCACGACAATGCGATCGTCGCCGCTGGATTGATGCGCTATGGCTATGTCGACGCCGCGCAACGAGTCGCTACTGGGATCTTCGACGCGGCAGAACGGCTCGGCGGGCGGCTGCCGGAACTGTTCTGCGGATTCGACCGCACCGAGTTCATCGACCCGGTGCCCTACCCAACGGCCTGCAACCCGCAGGCCTGGGCGTCCGCCAGCCCGTTGTTCCTGCTGCGCGTCCTGTTACAGTTTGATCCGTGGGTCCCGTCCGGCCGAGTCTGGTGCGCGCCTGCCGTCCCAGACCGCTACCTGCCCCTACGGGTCGAGTCGCTGCACCTGGCCGAGGCGGCGGTCACCATCGATGTACGCCGGGACGGCTGGAGCCTCAGCGGGCTGTCCGACGGCATCGAGGTGGTTCGCGCACCGCGTCATCCCCGCACCGCAGCCGACCCAGCACCTGGCGAGCAAGCCGAGGAACTTTAGGTAAATCCGGAGTTCTCTCCCTGACTTCAGTAGCGACTTCGCTGCCGATTGATGACCAGGACGCTCCACTGTATTCGGTCGAGCAGGCTGCGGATACGCTCGGCAGGCCACGGGCGTATCCGCACCGCCGCAATGAGCGCGACCTGGTCACTCGCTTGCGAAGACCGCGTCATCAGACTGGAAGCCGAACGAACACGACGCATCGAAAATTGATATCCACAGGTCAGTCCGGCAAGCGACTCCCCCGAGGACAGGGCAGCCGTTGCTGCTGCCGCCTGGACCGACTAATGCGAGGACGAAATGGCAACCTTACCGCGGCTGCGGATCGCGATGATCGTTACACCGTATTTTACGGTGCCGCCACCAGGCTACGGCGCGGTGGAGACAGTCGTGGCTCATCTGGTGGACGCCCTAGTCGATCGGGGTCATCATGTCACCCTCATCGGTGCCGGCCAGCACGGCACCCGAGCGCAGCGGTTCTTCGCCAGCTATGAGGTCTCGCCGAGCGAGCGGCTCGGCGAACCCCTGCCCGAGGTGATGCACGCGGCGTACGCCTCGCGCGTCCTCGAGGAATGTGACGTCGACATCGTGCACGACCACACTCTGGCCGGTCCGCTGCTGGCCCGTGGCCGGCTGACCCCGACCGTGGCCACGGTGCACGGTCCGGTCGACGGCGAGCTGGGCAGTTACTACCGGGCGCTCGGCGACACGGTGCGGCTGGTAGCTATCTCCCATGCACAGCGTTCCAACGCACCGGATTTGTCGTGGACGGCGACGGTGTACAACGCGGTCCGGACCGACACTTTCCCGTTTCGGATCGCCAAGGATGACTTCGTGCTGTTCCTGGGACGATTCAACCCGCAGAAGGCACCGCACCTGGCCATCGAGGCGGCCCGGGCCGCCCGGCTACCGATCACGCTGGCGGGCAAGTGCAGCGAACCGGCCGAACTCACCTACTTCGAACAGGAGATGAAACCCCGGCTCGGATCCGACACCACGCTGCTCGGTATCGTCGACGCTACCGCTAAACGGGACCTGCTCGTCCGGGCCGCCTGTCTGATCTTCCCGATCTGCTGGGAAGAACCGTTTGGCCTAGTGCCGGTCGAGGCGATGGCCTGTGGTACCCCGGTCGTGGCGCTGCGGCGCGGCGCCGTCCCCGAGATCATCGTATCCGGGCGAACCGGCATTATCGTCGATCACCCGGGCGAGCTCGCCGGCGCCATCAAGCAGGCCCGCACCCTGGACCCAGCCGCCTGTCGAGAACACGTAGAGACCAACTTCACCGTCCAGGCAATGGCCGCCGGTTACGAAGCCGCCTACCGGCAGGCACTCGCCGAGATCACCGAGCCACCCCTGCGAGGCTCCGAGCAACGCGGCGATGACGCAACCTCGCCACGCAGGTCGGCTGACCGTTCAGTAGGCGGAGATGACCCAACGCCCGCGGAGGACTGCACGGGGCACCAGGACTCCGACTGCTGACCCGGACAACGATGGCGGCCACCCGGACGCCCGTCTCGTCTGCGGAATCCACTGGTTGTCTGTTGCAGCAGCCTACTGATGGTCAGACCAGTCCCGCGCGGTGACGACGTGCGCATCGAGTCCGGTGCGTGAACGTTCGCTGGTATGTGGTGGACGATGTGGTCATGCGTGTCGATGTTGCCCGACTGTGGTGAGCTCCGGCTCCGGGTCGCCGGTTTCCGTGGACGCCGTCGTGTCGGCCCGTGGCCGGGTCGGGCGGACCGCGCCGGGGAGCCAGACGGCCCCCATCCACCCACCCAGGCTCGGCGGACCAGCCCTCATCGATCGACAGGCGCAACGGCCACGTCCAGCCGGGCGAGCGTCGTCCGCCCGGCTGGAAGGCAGCCTCGGCGACGGCCGACCGCACCTCAGCCACGGACTGCGGCACCGACAGCGCCGCGACCGGGACCTCGACGCCTACGGTGGCCGCGTCCACCACGATGCGCACGCCCGCGCCCAGCCGCGGGTCGAGTCCGACCTCCGCGCGCCACCAGTCCTCGGCGACAAGCCCCGCGTCGTTCCCCGCACGACGCAGCCACAGGCGGGGATCCGACCAGCGGACCGTGGGCAGTGTGGCCCGCCGGTCCACCGTGCCAGCGGGCAACATCGGCCCGGGATGGTTCGGGTCCGCGTCGCGCGCAGCGAGCACCCCGACCGCAGCGAAGGCCGTGGACGGGTTGAAGGCGTCGTGGATCAGGTCAAGAGTCGCCTGGACGTCGGTGTCGTCCATCCTTCGCGCACCTCTTCACAGGTCGGGTTGGGCACGCCACAGCGGGCGCGGGCGCGGCTCCCCGTCGACGAACCGCCCGACCGACGACCCCTCCGGCTCCGGCCACAACGCGGCGAGTGTCTCCAGCCCGCCGGCGCGAGCCTGCACCCAACGCTGCGCCGTAGCCGGAAAGGGGTAGGCGCCGGGCGGCCGGGCGGCCGGCTCGGCCAGCATCTCGCGATAGCTAGGCAGCTCCGCGCCGGGGTCGGCGTCCCACGCCTTGTCGACGTGCTCGACCAGGCGCTCTACCATCGCCATCAACGATCGCCACCGCACCCAGCGCTGGTTGCGCCAGCCCGTGGCCGGGGTGGTCGCATAGCGGGCGATGAGCAAACCGGCGGCCGCGTGCCCGCGCCGGGCAAGCTCCGTGATCCGGTCGGCGTCCATGTCCAGGTTCATGCCGCCCTCGTCCGGCCGGAGATACACGGTGACGATGCGGTCGCGGTAGCCGGGCATCCGCATCTGGGTATTGTCCGACCAGTTCTGCATCGTGGTGAGGATCGCGGCCGCCAACCCGGGCACCGTCGGCGCCCCGTCGCCCAGGTCGGTCCATACGTCCAGCAGGCCCTGCCGGTTGTCCTCGGCGAGGAGGGCGTCCGGTCCGTCGGATCCGGCTAGCTGGGTACGCAGGTTCACCACGAACGTCGGCCGGCGCGGCAGCGGGGCGTCGAAGAAGTGCAACGGCATGTTCGACGTGATTCCGCCGTCGGAGATCCAGCAGCGGCGCAGCGGCAGGTCCGGGCCCGTACCCGACGTCCTGGCCTGCTCGACCTCGGGCCCGGAGCTGACGTCGGCGTCCGGGTGCCCGTGCATCCAGTCCCGCCACGCCGCGACCGTTCGCACGGCGTCCGGTCGCGAGAAGTCGACCTTGTACAACGGCACCGCGCTGAGCAATACCGGGAAACTCAGGCTCATCCGGGCCGCGACCACGACCGGCAGGTCGGCCACCGGCATCCGACGATAACCGCGGGCTGCAGCAAGCCGGGTGAGCAGGTTGTGCTCGCGCTGCTCGCTCGGCGTCCGCTCGGTAATCTCGTCCGCCTTCACCATGACGTCGACGACCCGGCCCGGGAACAGCTCGCGGAACTCGCGCTCGTCGAAGAAGTACTCCTCGCTCAGCAGCGGCATCCGCATTGGACGACCCTCGCCGAGGTTGGTCGTCATGACCTCGAGGTTGATCCGGCGAAGGCCGGGATCGTCGCGGCAGCGCCGCTTGGCCGAGACGTCCGGGGCACCCCATAGTTCGGCCATTGTGAGCGGCGCACCGCGGACCCGCCCAGACGCGTCGTCGATGACGGCGGACAGCCACGGCGTCAGGGCCGCGGGCGACCCGGATCCGTTGACGATCCCCAGGTGGTTGGCGGGTACCTCCACCAGCAGCCGATGCGCCACGGCCCACGCCGTGCCCGCTACGAGCCCGACCACCAGCAGCAACACGCCGATCACCACGAGCAGCACAGACCACGGCACTGCGGTCGCCAGCACAGCGACGAGCAAGACCGCGAGACCCGGCACGGCGCCGACGAGCACCCGCCACCATCCGATGGCCGACATCGACTCGACCAGCAATGCGGTCGTCGCGACCCGTCGCACGCGGCTCACCCCGCTGCCTCCGAGGGCGCTGCGCAGCACGCGGAACAGCGGGCGGGTCCGTCGCTGCGGCTCGAACAGGGCGAGCAACGCCGTGTCACCGCCTGTCCGTGAACCCAGCGCGGTAGGGAGACCGGCCAGCGCCGCGTACCCTCGGCCGCCATTCTGGCGGCCGTATTCCGCAGCCGCGGTCACCGCCGCCGCGATCGCCCCCGCCGACGCGCCGCCGACGTTGACCAGCCGATACCGCTCGGCGAGATCGCATACAACCGGCGGGTACACCACGCCGCTGGTGAGCCCACCCTTCAAGATCACATCACACGTCGGATCGTCCACAGCACCACCTTTTCCGTCGATCCCAGCACGCGGCGATCATCCGGTGATGATCGCCCTTCCAGGTCCCACCACGCTAGGCCCCACCAAGGAGTCGCACCGTATGTCAGCCCATCAGGAGAGGTCCGCCGGGCCTCTTCAGATACAGACGAGTGACGGAGTTACAGTAAGCTCCGTAGTTCGCAGTTGAATACGGCTACCAGGTCGTCACAGAATGGCGCACACCTGCACCAACATGGCCAGCCGGTGGTCCGATCAGTGCCGACCGAGGTGGTGGTGGAGCAGTTCCGAGCGGGCGAGCCCACAGAGATCATCGCGGATCTGTTCGACGTGCCGGTGACGCAGGTAGAACAAGCCGTGCGTTTCGAGCTGAGCTGGCTCGCTCCGCCTGCGGTCGGCGTTTGGAGCGCGCAGGAAACCTGCGCCGTTGCTGGTGAACAAGCCGCGCTGGGGTCCCGCGCCTGAGGATCAGGGCTTGTGGGCGTGCAGGCGCAGGTTACGGATGTCGTAGGTGAACAGCTCGTCGACGGTGAAGTGCTTCGCGACGGCCGCGCGCAGCGACTCGGCGTCGAACATCGTGTGGTGAGCGTTCCAGATCCACAGCGGCACGCCGCGGCCGTCGACACCTCGGTGGGCGGCCCGCTCGGAGTGCCCGCCCAGGATCCAGTGGTTGGCCTCGGCGGTGTCGATCTCACCGTTGCACCACTGGGTAGCGACGAACCGCGCGTCCGGCACGCCGATGTCCACCCGTGCGCCGGGCCGCAGCACCCGCGCCCACTCACGCAACGTCTCGGAGATCAGCTCGTAGCTCTGGTGTTCGAGCACGTGGTTGGCGCGCAGCGCGTCGATCGAGCCGGTGGTGAAGGGCAGCCGGTCGATGGCGGCGCGCACCTCGATGTCGGGCAACGCGAGCAGGTCGACGTGCAGGTCGTAGTCGGGATGCGGCTTCTCCCCGGCGCCGATCTCGAGCCTCATCGACCGCTCAGGCCCGTCCGGAGATCTTCTTGACGAGCTTGGCCGGTCGCCCGGCCACCACCGTGTAGGGCTCCACGTCCTCCCGCACCAGGGATCCGCCGGCGACCACGGCGTGCTCGCCGATCGTGACCGGACCAAGCACGAGAACGTGGCTGGCCAACCAGACGCCCTCGCCGATCACCACGTCCCGCCCGGAACGGGGGAAGGCGAGCTGCCGGGCGCGCCCGAACTGCTCGATGTCGTGGGTGCCGGTGAGCACCGCGACGTCATGGCCGAAGAACACGTGCTCGCCGATCGTGATCGTGCCGCCGGACAGGTTGAACAGCGCGTTGTTGACTACGGCGCTGTCGGGCAGGTGCAGCCGGGAACGGTCCCCATGCCAGCGGTAGGAGTAGAGCGCGTCGAGCTTGAGCTCCTGCACCTGCTGGGAGACCAGCTCGGCCACCCGCTCGGTGACCAGCGCGTCCAGCGGGCCGCGCAGGGTGCGGGCGATCAGGCGGTCAAGCAGTCGCATGCGGGTGATTCTCCCTGTGCGCTGTCGGCGCCCGCATGCGGGCACACCGGTGCCCCGGAGAGCAGCAACTTGAGCCTCCGGGTAAGCGCGCCGATGCCGAACCGGGAGCGCGCGAGCGCCTCGTTGTGGTCGAGCAGCGCCCGGTCCGGCACGTCCAGCCAGGCCCGCAGCGGCGCGGGATCGTCCGCGGGGAACCACTCGAAGCCGAACGCAGCGAGCTCACGGGCCACCGGGAAGTCGCCGACGGCGATGGGTCGCCGGTGCAGCGCCGACTCGATCAGGGGCAGCCCGAAGCCCTCCCATGAGGAGGGCAGCACCACCGCGTCACACGCCGCGTAGGCCGCGGCCATGTCCGTCCCCGGCGCCAGGCCACGGCGCACGGGGACGCGCGCACGCCGCAGCAACCCGACGAGCTCTGCGGCGAACCCGTCCTCGGCGGGGCCGGTGAGCCAGTACGTCGCGCCGAGAGCCTCGGTGAGCGCCAGCCCGACGTGGACGTTCTTGCGGGCGATCGCCCGGGTCGGCTGCAGCACCAGCGGGCCGTCCCCGACTCCGAGCCGGTCGCGCACGGCTTGGCGGTGCTCGGGGCAGGGCTGCTCGGCGAAGCCGTGGTACACCGTCGTGGCGGCGATGCCGCGCCGGGCGGCGAGCGAGCGCCGAGCCATCTCGGTGACGGTGACGTGGCGCCACGACGGATCCTCCGGCGGCCAGCTCGTCACCGCGGCGTACCGCTCGCGCTCCCAGGGCAGGTCGTGGTGGCGCAACACCGCCGGA
This sequence comes from Mycobacteriales bacterium, assembly GCA_038257875.1. Classification (GTDB taxonomy): domain Bacteria; phylum Actinomycetota; class Actinomycetes; order Mycobacteriales; family Pseudonocardiaceae; genus Pseudonocardia. The sequence goes on along the minus strand of JBBSQN010000010.1, from coordinate 13,532 downwards.
CGGCCGCGTAGGTACGCCGCCACCGCCTCGCCGGCCCGCCGGTTCATCGGCAGCGAGCACACGTTGTCGGCGATCACCACGTCGACCTCGTCCAGCACGGCCCCGAGCGCACGCCGTGACGGCGGCCGCTTCGCGTCGAGCGCGAGACCGGGCACCAGCACGTCGGGGTGACCGTCCCCGGCGACCAGGCACACCCGCATCCCGAGCCGGCGCAGGGCCGTCGCCCACTGTGCGGCGGTCACCGACACGCCGTCGGCCGTTCCGAGGCGGTAGGACACGATGGCCGCCCGCTGACCGATGAGGTTCGACATCCGGGAATCGTCCCCGGCTGGTGCGGCGCCTGCTGGATCAGGATCTCGGCATCCGCCCCAGCAGGTAAAACTCCGGGTTGGGACGCATCGCCGTGAGGTGGGCCAGCCGGTTGGACATCGCGAACAGCGCGGTGATGGCCCCGACGTCCCAGATCTCGTCGTCGGACAGGCCCGCGGCCCGCGCCTGGTCCAGCTCGGTGTCGGTGAGGGCGGCCGGGTCGGTGGCGACCATCAGGGCCAGGTCGACGATGGCGCGTTCGCGCGGGCTCAGCTCGACGGCCCACGGGTTCGTCGCCACCCGGTCGGCGAGCTCGGTGTCCTTCGTCCGTACCCGCAGGATCGCGCCGTGGGCGACCACGCAGTAGGTGCAGTGGTTGGCCCCCGAGGTGGCGACCACCACCAGCTCGCGCTCGGCCTTGCTCAGACCGTCGGAGGACTCCATCAGCGCGTCGTGGTAGTCCAGGAACGCCCGCAGCTCGGCAGGACGGCGCGCGAGCGTCCGGAACACGTTGGGCACGAAGCCCGACCGCTCCGCGATCACCCCGATCCGCTGCCGCAGGTCCTCGGGCATGTCCTCGAGCTCGACGTGGCCGAACCGGCTCACCAGGTGGTCACCCATAGCAGTCGACGGTAGCGCTTCGAACCGGCACGATACGGCCATGGCCGTATCCGAGGAGACCCGCCACCAGCTCTCGCGATGGTGCACCGAGCGCGTTCCGGACGCCGACCGCGAGCAGCGGCAGATCGGCTACACCATCCACGACGACGAGGTCACGATCCTGGACCGCCGCCGGCCCGCCTACCCGGAGCTCGGTGCGGCGTGGTCGTCCACCCCGGTCGCACTGCTGCGCTGCGACGATCCGGAGCCAGGCTGGTGGTCGCTGTACCGTCCGGCGGGCGACGGCTGGAATCGCGAAGCCGCGGGCGAGGATCCGTTCGCCCTGCTGGACCAGGTACGACACTGAGCGACTGAGCGGCGGCGGTCAGGCACCCGCCTGTCCCACAGGCACCGGGGCGGACCGGCGAGCGTGGGCGGCGGCGAACGCGACGACCTGCCCGTTGGTCGAGGAGCGGCCACGGATGACCGGCGCGGCCGCCCGCTGCAGGACGCTGAGCAGGGTGGGAGCGCCGTCGGCCAGCTCACCCGGGCCCACCGCCGCGATCATCCTCGGGGCGACCGCCGCCACCAACAACCGCTCGACCCCCAGTCCAGCGGCCCCGAGCACCAGCACGACGTCGGTGCTGTCGGTCGGCGGGAGCGCCGAGAGCAGCGTGTCCATCGGCACGAAGGAGGCCAGGCCGGGCGCGGCCGGACTGTGCTCGGCGAGCGCGGTCCACGCCGTCGCGAGCCGCGGTGTCGCCTCGCTCAACCGTTCCAGCAGCGCGGCGCAGCGGGTCTCGTCGCGCACCTCGCGCCGCGCCGCCTGGAGTGCCTCGACAGCCGCGGCGTAGACCGCGGCGTCGCGCTCCCGCAACGCGTCGACGGCCCGCTGGTGTTCCGGGGTCATGTCCGGGCCCGGAATCTGGGCGGCCAGGGCGCCGGCCATGACGTCCAGGTGATGCCCGGCCTCGACGCCGGACCCGTGGTCGGCGTAGTCGATGATCGCGCGGGCGATCTGCTCGGCGGACTCGACGCCGGGCACCGAGAGCGGCGAGTCCGGGGCGATGAACAGGACGTCGTGACGCAGCGCCCCCACCGATCGGGCCGCGGCGGCGATCGTGACGAGCTCGCCGGCGAGCTCGACCAGCTCGCGCTCGTCACGTGGGGCGGGGACCCCGGTCTCGGCACAGTCCGCGGCGATCCGGCCGAGCCGCTCGTCGAGCTCGAGGTGGTCGATGACACGGCGGACGTCGCTCTCGGTCTCCGGCACCCGTGAGCCCACCCGGACCTGCTGAAGCACCGGCTGCACCTCGAGCTGGACAGCGGACCGGAAGTACGAGCGGGAACGACCACCTGCCTCGAGGTAGTCGAGGTAGCGGCGCAGCACCTCCTGAGCCTCGGGTGGTGGTGGCGCCCCGGTGAACGACACGGGCGGGTCGCACCGCGCCGCGGCCAGGGCCGCGGCGGTCTGCGCGGTGTCTTCGAGCATCCGGTCGAACGCCGCCCGATGCCTGCTGTGGACAAGGTCGGACAGCAGTGCCCACGCCCACTCCCGCTCCGCCTTCGGGTACAGCGCATCCAGCGACCGGTGCACGTACCGCGCCACCGAGGTGACGGCGCCGCGCCGCTTGTGGTCGAGGTCGGCGAGCAGGGTGGGGATCAGCCACGCTCCCGCGCTCGGCCCCCTCGGCCGGACGGCCTGCGCGCACAGCTGGGCGACCTCGTCGCGCGGCGACAGCACGGTCTCGGGTGGTAGCTGCTGGGCGGCCCGGGCCCGCCGGGTGGGCGTGGAGGTGGCCAGCAGCCAGCGCAGCTCGCGCAGCTCGCGCAGCTCGAGCGCGGGGAGTCCGTCGAGCGCCCGGTCCGCGACGTCGGCCGGCAGCGCGTCGCGGACGGCGACCAGCTCCGCCGGAGTCGTGCCGGTGACCAGGACGCGCTTGCCATCGGCCAGCAGGGCGGCGACCGCAGCCGCTACCGCCGCGGCGTCGTAGTCCTCGAGGACGACCAGGGCGTCGTCGCGCAGCGCGGCCACCACCGACCCGGCGTCTTCGGACGGCCATCGCGGCGGGGGCAGCTCAGCGACGGGCTCGACGAGAGCCTCGGCCAGCCGACGCAGCCCTGGTAGGGCGACGCCCGCAGCGATCGCGCGACGGATCCGCGCATGGGCCAGCGCTGCTGGTCGGTCCGAACCGGCGGCGGCGAGCCGGTCGACAAAGGCTGCGAGATCGGCGTCGTCCGCCGGTCCGACATCCAGCACTGGTCACCTCCGCCTGCCGACGCCATCTGGCGACGGTCACCCTTCGTATCGAGCGCGTCCTACGATACTGCACTCCTGGAGAGGTACTTTGCAACGGGGAACGGTCCAATCGTAACTCTGGGCGGCGCTTCAGTAATCCTTTCGGGTGAACTTATGTGCATAAGCACGTGGCGCCATCCCACGCAGTCACGGTACGCGTCGCACTGTTGTCACCCTATGTGTTCATCGTGCTGGCTCAACGCTCACGTCGGCCACCGGCTTGAGCCGCTCAGAACCCTCGTCGGCGTGGTAGTCGGCGGGGCTGGTGGCGTCCGCGCCCTCCGCCACGTTGCGCGCGCGCAGCACAAGGGTGCCGAGCACGGCCACGAGCAGGTTGAGCGTGAGCGCGACGAAGCCGACGTAGATCTGCACCGGCGAGCCGGTGAAGGGATGCCAGCCGAACAGCGTCAGCTTGTCCAGCGCCAGCGCCGACCCGCCGAAGTGGGCACGCCCGGCGTTCGGGTTGGGGATGAGATAGAGCAGATACATCCCGTACCCCATGCCGACGACCCAACCGGCCACCAGCGCCCAGCGGTGCAGCCAGCGGGTGTAGAGCGCGATCGCGACCGCCGGCAGCGTCTGCAGGATGATCACTCCCCCGATGAGCTGCAGGTCGATGGAGAACTGCGGGTCGATCGCGATGATGAACAGCACCGCGCCGAGCTTGACCACCAGCGACGCGATCTTGGCCTGCGCCGCCTCCTGTCTGGGGGTGGCGTCGCGCCGCAGGTAGGCCTTGTAGATGTTGCGGGTCCACAGGTTGGCCGCGGCGATCGACATGATCGCCGCGGGCACCAGCGCGCCGATCCCGATGGCGGCGAACGCGACGCCGGCGAACAGCGAGCCGAACTCGTTGTCGAACAGCACCGGGACGATCGTGTTCGTGTCCGCACGACCGGTGGCGTTGTTCGTGATCGGCTTCACCCCGGCGGCGATCGCGACATAGCCCAGCAGTGCGAGCAGACCGAGCACCAGCGAGTACGCCGGCAGCGCCATCATGTTCCGCTTGATCACGTTCCGGCCGCGGGAGGCCAGGACGCCGGTCAGCGCGTGCGGGTAGAGGAACAGCGCCAGCGCCGAGCCCAGCGCCAGGGTGATGTACTGGAGCTGGTTGTTTCCGGTGAGCAGGATGTTGTCGCTCGTGGCCTCGGTGGCTTGGAACTTCGTATCGGCGGCGTCGAAGATCGCCGACCAGCCGCCGAACCGCGCCGGCAGGTAGATCACGGCCACCAGGATCACGACGTAGATCAGGATGTCCTTGACGAACGCGATCAGCGCGGGTGCCCGCAGGCCGGACTGGTAGGTGAAGATCGCCAGAATGACGAACGCGACGAGCAGCGGCAGGTGTCCCGCGATCCCGGTGCCGTTGAGGCCCATGGTGCGCAGCACGGCCTCGAGCCCGACGAGCTGCAGCGCGATGTAGGGCATGGTCGCGACCAGGCCGGTGATCGCCACCAGCAGGGCGAGCAGCGAGGAGCCGTAGCGGCCCTGCACGAAGTCGGCGGGCGTGACGTAGCCGTGCACCCGCGACACCGACCACAGCCGCAGGACCGGCAGGAACACCATCGGGTACAGGATCACGGTGTAGGGCAGCGCGAAGAAGCCCATGGCCCCCGCACCGAACAGCAGCGCCGGCACTGCGACGAACGTGTAGGCGGTGTAGAGGTCACCACCGATGAGGAACCAGGTGATCCAGGAGCCGAACTTCCGGCCGCCCAGCCCCCATTCGTCGAGGTGGTCGAGGGTGGAGCCACGCTGCCACCGCGCCGCCATGAAGCCCATCACGGTGATCACTGCGAACAGCACGGAGAACACCGCGAGCTCGGTCCACTGGATCATCGGCCGGCTCCCTCGTCCAGGTCGTCGACGTCGGTGGGGGCGCCGGGCGCGAGCGGGCTGCTCTCGTCGCGGGTCCGCACGTAGACGATCGCCACGCAGGCGACGCCGACCGGTACCCAGGCGAACTGGGACCAGTAGAAGAACGGCATCCCGAACAGCGTCGGCTCGATCGCGTTGAACCACGGCGTGACGAGCATGAGGAAGGGCACGAGCAGGAGCAGGTTCCACGCGTTCCAGCGCAGCCCCTCCTGGTCATGGCGTAGCCGGGACGTCTTCGACATGGATACTCCCGCGAGGTCGCAACGTTTTCAGGACTCGCGGATCATAAGTGGACCGCGGCGGTTACCGGCCGAGCCGCAGCGTCAACGCCTCGAGCTCGTCACGCATCGCCGTCGGAAGCTTCTCGCCGATGTGGTCGAACCACTGCTCGATCAGCGGGATCTCGGCCTTCCACTCCTCGACGTCCACCGCCAGCGACGCCTCGACGTCGGCGAGCGGGGTGTCCAGCCCGGACAGGTCGATCTGGTCGGCGGTCGGCACGTAGCCGATGGCCGTCTCGGTGGCGGCGGCCGTGCCCTGTACCCGCTCGATGGCCCACTTCAGCACCCGGGAGTTCTCCCCGAACCCGGGCCACAGGAACCGGCCGTCGGCACCGCGCCGGAACCAGTTCACGTAGAAGATCTTCGGCAGCCGGTCGGCGTCGGCGCCCTTGCCGACGTCCAACCAGTGCTGGAAGTAGTCACCGACGTGGTAGCCGATGAACGGCAGCATCGCCATCGGATCCCGGCGCACCTGGCCGAGCCCACCCGTGGCCGCTGCGGTCTTCGCACTCGACAGGGTGGCACCCAGGAACGTGCCGTGCTGCCAATCGCGCGCCTGGGTGACCAGCGGGATCGTGGTCTTGCGTCGGCCGCCGAAGAAGATGGCCGAGATCGGCACCCCACCCGGGTCCTCCCACTCCGGTGCCACGACCGGACACTGGCTGATCGGGGTGCAGTAACGCGAGTTCGGGTGCGCGGCGGGCTCGCCGGAGTCCGGCGTCCAGTCCCGGTTCTTCCAGGACGTGAGGTGTTGTGGTGCGCCCTCCAGACCCTCCCACCACACGCCCCCGTCATCGGTCAGCGCGACGTTGGTGAAGATCGAGTTTCCGCGTCCGATGGTCGTCATCGCGTTGGGGTTGGTCCGCTGGTTCGTGCCCGGCGCCACGCCGAAGAAGCCGTACTCGGGGTTGACCGCGTAGAGCCGCCCGTCCGCACCGACGCGCATCCAGGCGATGTCGTCGCCGAGGGTCTCGGCCCGCCAGCCGGGGATCGTCGGCGCCAGCATCGCGAGGTTGGTCTTGCCGCAGGCCGACGGGAACGCCGCCGCGACGTAGTAGACCTTGTCCTCGGGGCTGATCAGCTTGAGGATCAGCATGTGCTCGGCGAGCCAGCCCTCCTCACGCGCCAGCACCGACGCGATCCGCAGCGCGTAGCACTTCTTGCCCAGCAGCGCGTTGCCGCCGTAGCCGGAGCCGTAGCTCCAGATCTCCCGGGTCTGCGGGAAGTGCGTGATGTACTTCGTCTCGTTGCACGGCCACGGCACGTCGGCCTGGCCGGGCTCCAGCGGTGCGCCGACGGAGTGCAACGCCGGCACGAACCGCTCGCCAGCGGGACCGTCGAACAGCGGCAGCACCGCGGCACCCATCCGGGTCATGATCTTCATCGAGGCGACGACGTACGCCGAGTCGGTGATCTCCACCCCGAGCATCGGCTCCCGCGCGTCGAGCGAGCCCATGCAGAACGGGATCACATACATCGTCCGGCCGCGCATGCATCCGCGGTAGAGCGCGGTCATCGTGGCCTTCATCTCGACCGGGTCCATCCAGTTGTTGGTGACGCCGGCGTCGGCCTCGTCGATCGAGCAGATGAACGTGCGCTCCTCGACCCGGGCGACGTCCTCGGGATCGGACGTGGCCCGGAACGAGTGCGGCACCGCGTCGAGCCGAACGAACGTGCCCGCCTCGACGAGCTGGGCGGTGATGCGGTCCCACTCGTCGTCAGAGCCATCGCACCAGACGACGCGCTCGGGCATCGTGAGCTCGGCGACCTCCCGCACCCACGAGAGCAGGCGAGCGTTTCCGGTCGCCGCTTCGTCGATTCCTGACACGGTCGCCGCAGTCATGTCGTTCTCACTCCTTGCCTGCTCCCGGGCTCCGGGAATGCCGCGTACACCCGAGCCCTCTGGGCCGGGTGTACGCGTAGAAGATGAGAACCGACCGTACCGGCGGTGTCCGGACTCCGGCACGCCTACGGCTGTCTGGTGCCTCACAAGACCGATCATGTAATCGATCAAGAGGGCGCGTGAGCGCCGCCACCTCCGCTTCCGGTGACGCTTCTCACGCCGCGGACCCATGGCGGATCGCCGGACGAGACGAGTAGCCACCTCCCGCGCGGGTATCCCCAGGGAGCAGGCATGCGCCACACCCGGCAGGGGCACTTGCACACCTGTTGCCCCCTGCGGTGTGCGCGTAGTGTGTGACCACGGTCAAAGCCGGGAGGCCCGATGAACGACACCGCCCTGTACCTCACCCTGCTCGCCGTCTCCATCGGCCTGACGTTCCTCGTCGGGCGCCTGCTGGTGAACGCCGGTGAACCCTTCTTGCAGGATGTGTTCCAGGACCGCGCGGTGACCCGCTCGGTCAACCTGCTGCTGTCGGTTCTCTTCCACCTGATCACCCTCGGGGTGCTGGCGATCGTCTCGGTCGTGAACCTCGGTACGGGTGATCCGGTACAGACGTTCGTCGCGCGCCTCGGCGTCGTCCTGCTCATCCTCGGTGTCGCCTACGGCATCTCGATGCTGGTACTCATCCGCGTCCGGGAGCGCCGTCGCGCCGCCCAGGTCTCCGAGCAGGTGCAGGAACGACTGGCCGACCGCGGGGTCAACACACAGCCTCCGCAGATGACGACCCGTCCCACGGCGCCCAACCAGCAGTGACGGGGTCCGCCCCGCTTACTCCGCGACCGTGCAGGTCCTCGGGTCGAGGCGGGTGCGGGTCAGGTTCGGGGCGCGAGGGCCGCTGCCACCGATCGGAGCCACGGCTGCTGCGGAGACTCCTGGACCGCTCGGGCGAACAGCCACAGCAGCACTCGCTCCGCGTCGAGGTCCAGCAGTCCGGCCATCCGCCTCGCCGTGCCGCGGGGATCGACGAGAAGCCGCGCCTCGCAGTTGAGCAGGTGCTGGAGCACGTCGTAGGCGGGGTCACCGACGTAGGGCTTGGGATCGATCATCAACCACGGCTCCCGGCGGGCGGCGAGCACGTTTCCCGCGTGCAGGTCGGTGGCGAGTAGTAGGTGCGGCCCGGGCGCGCGGGGTAGGTTCCGGAACAGCTCCATCCCGGCGCGGGCCAGCCCGAGGTCGAGCGCACCGGGATCGTCGGCGAACTTCCCGTCGAACTCGTCGGCCCACTCCTCGCACATCTGCGCCAGGGACCGGAACGGGTGCCCGGCCGGCGGCTCGTACCAGAGCCGCCGGAGCAGACCGGCCACGACCTCGTCCTGTGCCGGTTCAGGCAACGCGTCGCCCAGCGGGATCCCGGGACGGCAACGCTCCAGCAGCAGCGCGCTCGTCGACCCGGTGACGTATGCGTCGTGCAGCTCCACGGCTCCGCGTCCCTGCCAGGCCCGCAGGCCCTCGGCCTCATGCTCCGACTCGCCGTGCCGCCACCCGACCTTCAGCACGAGGTCGCGCCCGGCGGCGTCGCGGGCGGGCGCGACCCAGGAACACTGCCCACCGGGCTGGTAAGGCTGGCCGACCGCCAACGACCAGCGGTCGGCCAGCGCGTACACCGTGTCCGGGAGCCGGGCGAGCCACTCGCGGCGAACGGGCGTGAGCATGCCCCGCTCGAGGTTCCTCGGCAGCACGAAGAAGCCCACCGCAGCGATCCTGCCCCTCGCGGTCGTGACCCGCCGCCAAGACACACGCCACCCCCAACACCCTCACCAAGATCCAGGAAGTAGTGCGACACCGCCCTGAGACCGACGTGGTCACATATCGGGGTGGGAGACGGCCTCAGGACCCCGATATGTGACCACGTCGGGCCAGAAGGGAGGTGTGAGGTCAGCGCTGCTCCGAAGTGGGCACCCTCCTGCGGGAGCTCGCTGCCGACCTCGGCGCGACAGTGATCGATCTCGACGAGCTCCCGGTGCGCACCGCGGTGGACGCGGACCCGACCCTCTACGCGGCGGTCCCGCGCCCGTCCTGATCGACGAGTTCCAGCACGTCCCCGACTTACTCGACGCCATCAAGGCCGAGCTCAACCGCGACCTCCGTCCTGGCCGTTTCGTGGCGTCGTGCTCCACCTCGGACCGCTCGCCTACACCCCCGAGGACCACCCCCACCCGCGAGTCGGTACACGATGGCGGCCGAGTGGATCCGGGCTGGCGGCCCGGGCACGATTCAAGGCCGCCACTCAGTACCAACTCGCGCACCAGTTCGTACCGACTCGCGCTGAGGGGTGGTGGGGGGCGTTACCGTCTTGCTGTGTTGTTGACGATCACGCTGGTCCAGGCGCCTGCGACCGATCTCGGCTTCCTGCTGGGCAAGCACCCCGACCGCGTGCACCGCGTCGAGCTTGCGTGGGGCCGCGCCACCGTGTGTTTCCCGGTCGCGGACCCGGAGCGCTGCACGGCGGCGCTGGTCGTCGAGGTCGATCCGATCGGGCTCGTCCGCCGCGGCGACCCATCGGGGTCACCGGACGGGTTCACCCTCGGCCAGCACGTCAACGACCGGCTCTACGCCGGGTCGTCGCTGCTGTCGGTTGCGATCTCCCGGGCACTGGGCTCGGCGCTGCACGGCCGGTGCCGGGAGCGCCCCGAGCTGGCCGCGGCCGCGTTGCCGCTGGAGCTGGCCGTGCCGGCCGTGCGCGACACCAACGCGCTCGCCGAGCGGCTGTTCGGCCCGCTCGGATGGCGGGTCACGGCCACACCGGTGGGCTCGCGGCACGTGGGCCTGCGACTCACCGGCACGGCTCGGCTCGCCGACGCACTGAGCGCGGTCTACGTGCTGGTCCCGGTGCTCGACGACGCCAAGCACCACCACGTCGGCCCGGACGAGGCGGACAAACTGCTGCGGGCCGGCCAGTCGTGGCTACCGGGCCACCCGGAGCGGGAGCTGATCACGCGACGCTACCTGCGCTACCGCAGGCGGCTAACGGTGCCCGCACTGGAGCGGCTGGGAGTCCCGGAGGACGACGGCCCGCGCATCTCCCCGCTGCGTGAGCTGCGCCGCTCCGCCGTACTTGCACAGCTGCGGGCACTCGGCGTGCGCCGAGTACTCGACCTCGGATGCGGGGAGGGCCTGCTGCTGGCCGACCTGCTCCGCGATCCGGCCTTCACCGAGGTCGTGGGAGTGGACGCCGCGGCAGGAACGCTGGCGGCGGCCGCGCGTCGGCTGCACCTCGACGAGCTGCCACCGGCCGCGCGGTCCCGGATCGCGCTGCGGCAGAGCTCGCTGGTCTACACCGACCGGTCGCTCGCCGGGTTCGACGCGGCGGTGCTGAGCGAGGTCGTCGAGCATGTGGAGCCGGACCGGCTGCCGTCGCTGCAGCAGGCTGTCTTCGGCGTCGCCCGGCCGGGCACAGTGATCGTCACGACGCCGAACCGGGAGTACAACACGCGCTACCCGGACCTCGCCGACGGCGCGCTACGGCACCCCGACCACCGCTTCGAGTGGACCCGCGCCGAGTTCGCGGCGTGGTGCGCTGAGGTCGGCGCCGCCCACGGGTACCGGGTGCGCCACGACGGGATCGGCGAGGCGGACCCGGAGCTCGGTGCCCCGACCCAGCTGGCCGTGCTCACGCTGGAGGGCGCATGAAGATCCCTGAGCTCTCGCTGGTGGTGCTCGTCGAGGTGAGCGGCTCGGGCAAGTCGACGTTCGCCGCGCGGCACTTCGCGCCCACCGAGATCCTGTCCTCCGACGTCTTCCGCGGTCTGGTCGCCGACGACCCGGACGACCAGTCCGCCACCGCCGACGCGTTCGCCGCCCTGCACCACCTCGCCGGTGTCCGGCTGCGCCGCGGGCGGCTCACCGTGGTGGACGCGACCAGTACCCAGAAGGCCGCGCGGGCCTCGCTCGTCGAGCTGGCCCGCGAGCACGACGTCCTCCCGGTGGCGATCGTGCTCGACCTGCCCGAGCGGACCTGCGCGCAGCGCTCCCGGTTCGGTGCCGGGGTCGTCGGCCGCCAGCACGGCGAGCTGCGGCGCTCGGTCGACAAGCTCAAGGGGGAGGGCTTCCGGACCGTGCACGTCCTGCGCACCTGCGAGGAGGTCGACGCCGCCGCGATCGAGCGCACCCTCTCCTACAACGACCTGCGCGAGTGCACCGGGCCGTTCGACCTGATCGGCGACGTGCACGGCTGTCGCGACGAGCTCGAGACCCTGCTCGCAGAGCTGGACTGGGAGCTGCGCCGCGACGGTGCGGGGCGCGCGGTGTCGGCCCGGCATCCGGCGGGGCGCACCGCGGTGTTCCTCGGCGACCTCGTCGACCGCGGGCCGGACACACCGGGCGTGCTGCGGCTCGCGATGAGGATGGTGGCCGACGGCGCCGCGCTCGCGGTGGCCGGCAACCATGAGGTCAAGCTGGTGCGGGCGCTGCGCGGCAAGGACGTGCGCCGCTCGCACGGGCTCGTCGAGTCGTTGGACCAGCTCGACGCCGAGCCCCCGGAGTTCGTCGAGGCCGCGACGGCGTTCATGGACGGGCTGCGCGCTCACTACGTGCTCGACGGCGGCAGGCTCGTGGTCGCGCACGCCGGGCTGCGCGAGCAGTTCCACGGCCGCTCCTCCGCCCGGGTACGCGGGTTCGCGCTATATGGCGAGACCACCGGGGAGACCGACGAGTTCGGGTTGCCGGTGCGCTACCCGTGGACGCTGGAGTACCGCGGCGCGGCCATCGTGGCCTACGGGCACACCCCGGTACCCGCGGCGGAGTGGCTCAACAACACGATCTGCCTGGATACCGGCGCGGTGTTCGGCGGAGCGCTCACCGCGCTGCGCTACCCGGAGCGCGAGCTGGTGTCCGTACCTGCACAGCGGACGTGGTTCGAGCCCGTGCGCCCGCTGCGACCGGCCGTGCCAGACCGACGTCCCGATGAGCTCGACGTCGGAGACGTGCTCGGTAAGCGGGCCGTCGAGACCCGGCACCTGGGGCGGGTCTCGGTGCCGGCCGAGCAGAGTGCCGCGGCACTGGAGGTGCTGAGCCGGTTCGCCGTGCACCCGCGCTGGCTGGCCTACCTGCCGCCGACGATGGCTCCCGTGGCCACGGCGGCCGACGGCCCCTTGGAACAACCGGAGGCGGCGTTCGACGCGTTCGCCGCCGAGGGTGTCACCGATGTGGTACTCCAGGCCAAGCACATGGGCTCGCGCGCGGTGGTGATCGTGTGCGCCGACGCCGGGGCGGCCGCGCGCCGGTTCGGGGCGGCGGCCGCGGAGACCGGCGTGATCCTCTCCCGCACCGGGCGACGGCTGTTTCGCGACACCGAGCCGTTGCTGGCCCGGCTGCGCACCGCGGTCGAGGCGGCCGGGCTGTGGGCGGAGCTGGCGACCGACTGGCTGATCCTCGACGCCGAGCTGCTGCCCTGGTCGGCCGCCGGGCGCGGCCTGCTGACCGACCGCTACGCACCGACCGCCGCCGCGGCGCTCGCCGACCTCGGGGCGAGCGCCGACGTGCTCGCGGCGGTCGTCGCGCGCGGGATCGACGTCGGGGAGCTGCACGAGCGGACGCTGACGCGGACCGCCGACGCGGCCGCGTTCGACGTCGCCTGGCGCGCCCACGCCGGGCTCGACGAGCCGGTGCGGCTGGCTCCCTTCTGCGTGCTTGCCGGTGCGGGCGGGGTGCACGCGGAACGTCCGGTCTCCTGGCAACTCGACGTGGCGGACCGGCTGGTCGCCGCCGACCCGGAGCTGCTGGTTCCGACCGCCCGGCACCCGGTTCGGCTCGACGACCCGGCTGCCCGGGCCGCTGGTGCTGCCTGGTGGGCCTCAGCGGTGGCTGTCGGCGCGGAGGGTGCGGTGGTCAAGCCGGCCGGCGGGTGCGAGCGCGGTCCGCGCGGGCTCGTCCAGCCGGGGTTGAAGGTGCGCGGGCGCGAGTACCTGCGGCTGGTCTACGGCCCGCACTACCCCGAGCACCTGGCGCGGCTGCGGGAACGGCACGTCGGCCGCAAGCGGGCGCTCGCACTGCGCGAGTACGCGCTCGGGCTGGAGGCGTTGCACCGGTTCGTCGAGGGCGAGCCGCTGTGGCGGGTGCACCAGGCGGTGGCGGCGGTGCTGGCATTGGAGTCGCAGCCGGTGGACCCGCGGCTGTAGGCGAACGCCCCTCCGGGTCGTGGGGGGGGGGGGGGGGGCCCCCCCCGGGGGGGCCCGCCCGGGCCGGGGGGGGGGCCCCGCCCCGCCCGGCCCCGGGGGGGGGGCGGGCCGCGCCCCCGGGGGCCGGGCCCGCGGGGGCGCCGCGG
>JBBSQN010000009.1:0-64193 GCA_038257875.1 Mycobacteriales bacterium | reverse complement strand
CTCAGACCTCCGGAAGTCGCTGGGGGATACCACGGTTGACGTGCTAACTTCGTCACTCGCGAGTTCCCGAAAGTAGCTGAGGTTGATGGGTGGGCCAGGGGCATCCGAAGACGTCTGGCGTCACCGGTGGCACCGGCACCCTGTGCACTCGGTCTGCTGTCCGACGTCCATAACACCAGTTCAACGCCATCTCTCGGCATCCCGAGTGATCGCTGACCGATCGCATCAGACAGCTGGTTAGCTCGACTGTGATCTTGACGCTGATTCCGGAGGTCTGGGCCTGTATGAGACACCGTATCCCTCCGTAGATGAGGTCAGCGAACCACCATTGCTCCTCGGTCCAACTGCGGAGCTGAAAGTTTTTTGCCAGGTCTCCGACGGAACAGTGGTGAAAGCAGACCTCGTCAGTGATGACGATGTTGCGCGAAGAGAGGTGAACGACGTTTGGTACGGCGTGCTTCCGAGTAAAGCTTACGTTCCCGCTGTCTACACCAGTCGACCATTAGGAGTGGAGGGTGAATTGCCAACGGACGCACCTTTTGGAACCACAATTCCCGAGTGTGATATAGCGCCCTGACGCTTGTGAAGCAGCCTGGCTAGGGTTAGGCAGAAGAAGCAGAAGTTTGACAATCAGCTCTGGCAGGATCGCCTCGCGCTTGTGGAGAAATCTCGCCTATTGTTCCATTCGTGTAGCACAGATTCTGAGATCAGAAACGGACGCTCGCTGGCTGGATGTGTCAATGCTTCCAGGCTGTGGCGCCGTTAAGCGGAGGGGCAGACAGGATCAGCCGGTGGTGAGGGCGGGCGAACGAGGGAACGTGAACTCGTTGTTGCGGGCGCCGGCAAGGAAGGCGTTCCATTCCTGCGTGGTGAAGTGCAGGGTGTAGCCGGTGTGGGTGCTGGTGAGGTGCCAGCGAGTCGGCACGTCCACCCCGGCGTGCGGGGTGGACGTGCCGATCTCGGTGAGGGTGAGCGCGTCGGTCTGGCAGGGGGTGCCGGTGAGTACAGCGGTGAGGAAGGCGTGCCATGAGTCGAGGTCGAGACGCAGGGTCGGGCCGGTGTTGTGATCCTTGGTGTCCCGGATGAGCACCCGGTCCGCGGTGGGTGCTACCTCGACGCAGGCATGCCCGTCGTTCGTATAGTTGGAGGTCCGCCAGTCGAGGCGGTCCGCGGTGTCCATCGGGAACTCCTCATAGATCAGGATAGAGCGACGATCCGAGCCCGGATCACGTCCGCTGAGTCGGCGTCCGACAAGGCCTGGGAGGAGAGCCGTTCAGTTACCAGATCGTACACCTCCACCTGATCTTGGTCTTGGTCTTGGATGTACACAGCGCCGTGCGGGTACTCGATGTAGCCGATGCTCTGTGCCTCGGCGAAGTCGAGCAGCAGGAACGACCCGGCCAGTCCGTCGTGCACCGTCACCGCGGTGGGCAGCATCTGCAGGGTGACGTTGTCCCGCTCGCCCAGCTTCAGCAGGTGTGTGAGCTGGGCGCGCATCACGTCAGGTCCGCCGACGGTACGGTGCAGCACGCCCTCTTCGATCACGGTGTGGTATTGGAGCGGATTGATCTCGTCGGTCACCCGCTGGCGAGCCATCCGGGCGCGGACCACCTGGCCAGCGTCGGTCCGGCTGACTCGCAGGTTGTCCTCCAGTAGCGTAGTGGCGTACCCCTTGGTCTGGAGCTGACCTTCCAGCACCATGACGTCGTAGGTGAACGCGGCGCGGGCCAGCCCCTCCAGGCCGACGAAGGTCGTGAAACAGTTGGGCAGCACGTCGCTGAACGGCGCCCACCACGTGCCCTGGTCGGCTCGGACGGCCAGCGAGGCGAGCCGGTCGACGTCGGCCACGTCGGCGCCGTAGAGGCGCATCAGCGCGGTGACCTCGTCAGGTTGCTGCTGGTTGGGGCCGATCTCCAGATGGTTGATCTTCGCTGGGGTGCAGTCGAGCGTCTTGGCCGCGTCGGCCTGGGTGCGCCGGGTGTACAGCCGCGTCCGGCGCAGCTCGTGGCCGATCAGCCACCGCGACTGGTGGTCCGGCCCACCGGTTGGGCAACTGCCCGAGACGATCACGACCGTCGGCCGCGCTCTGGCCTGCGAGCTGCGCTACCAGCTCGTCGACTGGCGCCTGCTGGCCGACCGGACCAGCGATCCGGAGCTACGCGAGGCACTCCACCGAAACGTGCCGGATTGGGACGGCCTGCTGGAGGCGCACCTGCCCGACGACGACGGCCGGTGTCCGCGGTGCTGGCGCTCGTGGGGCCGCCGAAGTCGATGGCCGTGCGCACTGTTCGGTGACGTTGCCACCGCCCTGCGCAACTGACAGCGACAGCCGCGCTCGTCATCGGTAGACGGCGAATGGAGCGCTCCAGCCCCGTCGATACTACGATTGCGGTACGCTGCGGTTCGCTGACTGGCTGTGGTTCACTGACTGGAGGTTCCATGGTCTCGCGCGCGACGTCCTACCGGCTGGACCCCGCTGTGAAGGCTCGTCTGGAGGCACGCTCGGCAGCCGAGGCCATCACGGAGAGAGCGCTGCTGGAGCGGTTGGTGTCCGAGGGTCTGGACATGGTGGATCACCCCGGGATCGTCTACCGGGACGGGCCGACCGGCCGTCGCGCGGCCCTGGCTGTCGGTCCGGACGTGTGGCAGGTGGTCTCGGCGCTCCGACACACCAGCGGAGCCGACGAGCAGCGCGTCACGGTGCTGGCCGAGCAGTTCGCTCTGCACCCGCGGCACATTCGGACGGCCATCGACTTCGCAGCGACCCACCGCGACGAGATCGACGCCCAGATCGCGGAGAACGACGCGGCGGCCGAGCGTGCCCGCGAGGCCACGGAGCGCCGTGCGGCCCTCATGGCGTCCTGACCGGTGCGGTTTCTGATCGACGAGATGTTCCCGCCGGGAACCTGCGTACGGCTGGCCGAGCTCGGGCACGACGCCGTGCACGTCCGCGACCGCGGCGTCGACGCCCGCCCCGATCACGAGGTCGCTGCGGTCGCCGCCCGGGAGGACAGGGTTCTGGTCACCGAGAACGTCAAGGACGTCGCCGCCGAGCGCGACCTGGTCATCGTCTGCGTACTCAAGTCCCGGTTGCCTGCGCAGGGAATGAGTGCGGGGCTGGCCGATCTGCTCGACGCGTGGGCGAGCAGCCACTCCGATCCCTACGTCGGTCAGCACTGGCCGAAGATCGGAGGGTAGCGCGGTCGGGACGCAGGCCTCCAGCGACCGGTGCCGTGACCCGCCCGGGTTGGGCGTACAGTTTCTTGTACGTTGACGAGGTGGGGTTGCCGTGAAGACCATGAGCTACAGCGAGTCCCGCGCCCGGTACGCCGAGGTGCTCGACTCCGTGATCGACGACCGTGAGGAGGTCGTCATCACCCGCGCCGGTCGCGAACCGGTGGTCATGGTCTCGCTGGAGGACTACCAGTCCCTGAAGGAGACGGCGTACCTGCTGCGCAGCCCGGAGAACGCCCGGCGGTTGCTCACCGCGATCGAGCGACTCGAGTCGGGGCAGGGCACCCTGCACGACCTCGCCGAATGAAGCTGACCTGGGACCACAGTGCCTGGGACGATTATGTCTGGTGGCAGGCCCAGGACCGAAGGGTTCTCAAGCGGATCAACGTTCTGAGCAACGACATCGTCCGCAACGGCAACGAGGGGATGGGCAAGCCCGAACCGCTCAAGCACGGCTTCCAGGGGTACTGGTCGCGGCGGATCACCGACGAGCACCGCCTGGTGTACAAGATCGTCGATGACGAGATCCGCATCGCCGCCTGCCGCTACCACTACTCGCGATGAGGGCGACCGAGCTGCGGGGAGATGTTTCGTCGGCACGCCCGCCCGCGGCCCGCGCTCGCGGACAGCGTCCCGGACGCGGTCGCCACCCGAGCAGCGTGTCGCGAATCGCCTCGTACTCCTCCACCGATCGTCGCACGTAGCGCGCAAGCAGCGGCGAGGCGGGCGCGTCGGCCTCGAGACCAGCCCGGCCGGGCAGCGGTCCAGCCCGTCGTTGAGCCGGACGACCAGATCGTCCCCGCTGTCGATCTCCCACCGGCCGACCCAGGCCTCCAGCCCATCGCGCTCCAACCGCCGAACGAAGTCCAGCACCGCAGGCTTGTCCACCAACGCATGGCTGCAGAAGACAACCGGCCGGGGTTCCGCGGTCATCGGGGAGCGCGAGATCTCACGCAAGCTCCCACTTTCGGGACTGCCATCCAGTACCCCACGATCTGCCCCGACAGCGCGACGATTCTAGCGAGCCACGACCCGCCGCACCGGGCGGCTTGGCACGGGTTACCGCACTGTTGCCGCTCAACCACGGTTGAGCGGCAACAGTGCGGTGCTCGGTGCCGTTAGGTGGTCAGACCAGCGGACCCGCGGACATGTTAGGCGGCGGGGCGCTCCTCGGCCCGTCTCTACCGCGGGGGTGCCTCCGGTCGTGACCTCGATCTTGCGTGACCCGATGCCCGCGTAGGCCCCCGTGACTCGCACGGTTAGTACGCCGGCGTCGTACGAGGCGTTGATGGCCTCGGCTGTCACATGCGCCAGCAGGGCGAACGACCGGCGGAACGACCCGTACCGCAGCTCGCGCAGGCGACGGCCGCCCTCCTGCTCGGTCCGCTCGTCGCGACGCTCACCGTGCACGACCAGTTGGCCGTCCGCGACTTCGACCGCGACGTCCTTTGCGACGTCCAGCCCGGGTAGCTCGAGCCGGATGACCGCGTCGTCACCATCCCGATCGGCCTCTGCGGCCGGGACGTGGGCCGCGTGGGGACCGGCCCGAAGGTGTGACGCAGGAACGCTTCGAGCGTCTCGAAGGGGTCGTGCCGGGTCCACAGCGACAGCGTGCTCATGATGTCCTCCTGGGATTCTGCACCGGTCGATCTGACCAGCGCACCTTCAACATGAGTCGACCCGACTCAATTCCCGACACCGGCGTGTCATCTGCCGCGCTGAGTCCGCCACGGTGCGGTGCGTAGCGCCGTCCTGCTCGGTCGTCAAGTTCCTGCTACGACGTCGGCTCCCGTCGCAGAGGGGGCACTGTCCTGCTCACCGGGTGGGGGCGTGGTCCATGGTGCGCAGCCAGATCCCATTGCGGGTCTGTACCCAGCCTAGCGTGCGGGGTCGGTGCAGGTCCCGGTGTCCCGGTGGATGTCCCAGAGTTGCGCGTCGTCGAAGACCTGCCCGCACCCGGCGGTATGTCGACAGCAGTGGGCCCGATCGGGCCGACCCATTCGATGCCGCAGCACGACATTCGCAGCATGGTCTCCACCAACGCAGGCTACGGGGCCGTCAACATGGCGTGGCAGCGTTGCTTAACTCCCACATCATCTCATCGGTCCGGGGACCATTCGGGTGACCGGCCCCTCCACTGAGACGTAACGTATGCTCGGTTCGACCCGTTCGACCATCAAACTGAAGCGCCCGGCTGCCTCGATGAGTTGAGCTTTCCGGGACCCGACCGAGGTCAACACCCACGCCTCGCCCCCAGGAGCATACTGATACCAAATCGGGACGGTCAGCGGTCCGCGGTTCGTACCGGCCAAGACGGACAGCGCCGCGATGTGCGGCTCGCCAAGAACTGCTCGCGCTCGTGGACAGACAACGCCATGAGCGCAGCCTATCGCTCCGGAGGGGTATCGTCTCCGGGTGAATCCGCTGCGGGTGGTTCTCGGGCACCGTGACCCTGCCAGTCAGCTGACGCACAGCTCGTTGCCTTCCGGGTCGCGCAGCGTGGTTGTGACGGGGCCGCGCTCTGAGGTGGTTCAGGCTACGGTCGCGCCGAGCGCGACGAGGCGGTCGACCTCGGCTGCGGCGTGCTCTGCGTCCACCTGCAGGTCCAGGTGCACCCGGTACTTCGCCGTCTTCGGCTCGGATACTCGCTGGAAGAACAGCCGCGGCTTGCGGAGCTGGACACGGCAGCCGATGATCTCGCCTCGGCCCGGTCCCCGGCTTGCCCGCTCCCGGTAGTTTCTCGAGCGGCTGGTCGAGACGTCGTCGTTGCCCGGTTCGCTACGAAGATCGACGAGCGGTTCGCGGCCCAGCTCGGCAGCGTCGAGTCGTGGATGAGCGAGCGGCAACAGCGTGACGTTCGGTGCTGTTAGCTGGTCACGGTGCGGAGCCGCAGTGCACTCTCAGGCGGCGGGACGATCTTCGGTGCCCGTCTCGACGGCGGGGGTGCCTCACCGCGCACGACCAGCTGGCCGTCCTCGACTTCGACTGCGACGTCCTTCGCGACGTCCAGCCAGGGTAGCTCCAGCCGGATGATCGCGTCGCTGTCTCGGCTGGCCTCTGCAGCCGGGACGAACCGGTAGGTCGGCCGTGCGGTGACTGGCCCGAAGGCGTAGCGCACGAGCGCGTCGAACGCCTCGAAGCTCCCTTCAACATGAGTCGACTCGACTCAATTCCTCGGCACCGGGATGCCCGGGTATGCCGCGGCACGCCCGTGTGGGGTTGTGCTTGATGCCCGCGGAGAGGCACGTCGAGTCGCTGATGCTCGGGTGGTGACGGGGCGGCAGCTCCTGCAGCCTGTTGACTGTTGAGCGTGCGATCGACACCAGCATCACCGTCGCAGCAACGGCCAGCACCCACAGCGCCGTGTGCAGACCGAGTCAGGTGGGGTCATGATGGGCAGCTCGAGCTGGACGACCGCGTCGTCACCGTCCCGGGTGGCCTCCGTCGTCGGGGAGAACCGAGATGTGGACCGCACGGTGACCGGCCAAACGTGTGGCGTGTGAGTGCGTCGAACGCCTCGAAGGAGTCATGCAGATCTATAGCGAGAGTATGCAGGTTCCCGGCCTTTCGTCAGGGGCCAGTGACCTGAAGTTCGCCGACGAATCTACCTAGCCGTCTTCTCTCGTGTCAAAAGGATCGGGGTCAATGTCATGGAGTTCGCGCTGGCGGGCTTCCCAGTCTCGCCGGCGCTGCGCCGCGATGCGACGCAGCGCCGGAGTCTGCATGGCATCGATGATGCCGACGACGATCGCCATGACCACGAGGAGATCGATGCCCACGACGACTACGATGATCATCGTGACCACCTGCCTCGGTGAATGGCGCCGGTGCATGGCTTGTGGTTGAACACTATGTGAACTCCTTCCTGTGTGACTCGCGGCGGCCAGTTGCCGTAAGGGGTGCCCGGGCTTTCGCGATGGTATGTGCTGCCCTCTTACATAACCATCCCAGCTCTGGTCCTGCCTAGCACCAGGGAAACCCACTGTGCTTAAGCTTGAAATTACAGCGCCGCGGACTGGATCTTTAGGGTCTCGGCGTGTGCGTGCTGGCGCACAAGGTGGTGAGGGCGCTCATGAGGCAGCCAGCCGCACCATGGCGGGGATTCCGGCGCTGGCGGTGGGTTGGCTGGGCTGAGCGGGCATGACGACCGATCTCATGGGACGAGGGGGCCAGACTAGCTGCCGACGCCATGAGCAGCACCGGGAAGTTTCCCTATTCTTTAGCAGGCTCCGGGCCAGGAGCCTGGCCAGCCGACTGGGCGGTCTGCGCGATGAGTTCTCCCCGGGAGTGGATGCCCAGTTTGGCGTAGATCCGGTCGAGGTGACCTTCGACGGTATGCACCGACAGCGACAGTGCGGCGGCGACCTGCCGGTTGCTGCGGCCGGTGGCCACCAGCCGGGCGACCCGCGACTCAGCGGCGGTGAGCTGATCGGGATTCTCTCGGGGTCGACGACGCCGACCGCCTGCCAGTCTCAGCTCCTCCCGTATCGGTGCGGCGTACCACCGGGCGCCGGTGGACTCGACCAGGTCCAGGGCCTGCGTCAGCACCGGACGTGCCCTGGTGAGCTGGCCGCTGCGCCGCAGGAAGGAGCCGTACTCGAGGAGTGTCTCGATTTTCTCCACCGCCAACTCGACCTCGTCGTGCAAGGCCAGCGCCTCCCGGAAGTATCCGTCGGCGCGCGGGTGGTCCCCGCCGTCGTCGGCGAGGGTCGCCCGGGAGGTCGCGAGGGCGATACGTGGCCACCGGCAGGGCAGCACGGCGCTGTGCTCGGCCAGCCAGTCGACGACCCGCTCGGCGTCGGCCATTCGTCCGCAACCCACATGAGCCGTGACCGCGTGCCGCGCCCAGCGCAAGACACATGGCTCGCCGATGCCGATCCGATGGATCGTTTCCTCGATCCGCAAGTACGCCTCGCTGGCCTGCTCCAGCCAGCCGTCCCGCAGGTACCGCTGAGCGCGGAGCTCCTGCACGAACAACAGCACGAGATCCTGACCGGGGGCGAGTGCCTCGACCCGGTCACACCAGTCCGCGCTGTGCTCCAAGCGACCCAGATAGTGGGACACATACGCTGTGCCGACACCACTATGAAACCCGAGCATCGGGAACACATCAGTATAGCCGAGCATGACCTCAATGATCTCCATGGCCTCCTTCAGGCGGCCAATTTGGAAAAGCGCCCGGCCGTGCAGGATTCCGAGGATCACCACGGCCTCGATCGCGCCCCGCCGCTCGGCAATGTCTCGACCCGTGATGAGTAGTCGTTCGGCTTCCGCGAACTGCTCTACGAAGATTGCGGTGAGCGCGGTGTTCTGCACGATGCCGAACATGCCACCCAGCTCAGTGACGTCGGCGTCCAGCGCGGTGCGCAGCCACTCGATCGTCTCCGAGAGCTCTTCAGGGTCGGCTGGGTCGCCGCGCTGCAACGCAATGTTGGTCCAGGCTGCCTGGACCCCGCGGTGTGGACCACCGGGAACACCGGCTGCGATCTTGTGTGCCCGGGTGATCAGCGGCAGCGCCGCCCTCGGGCCGGTCCCGAACCAGAAGATCATCGCGTGGTCCAGCAACACCTCGACCGCGGTCGCCGGATCACTCGCCTCGGCCAGCAGGCCTGCGTCTCGCAGGCGGGCCTCGGCGCGCTCGTAGGCGCCGGTGAACGCCAATGTCCGCCCCAGCAACCGCAACGCCTTGATGCGCACGGGGGTTGGACAGTCCGGGTGGGCGAGCAGCCGCTCATAGGCCGCGATCGCCTCGGCCGGACGGCCTGAGTCGAGCAGTGTCTCGCCCGTCGCGAGCAGCAGGCCGGGCTCGGCTCGGTCGCCGGCGAGTCTGGCGGCAGCCTGCAGTCGGTCCGCGGCGCTGGCCACCGCCCCGACTCGGCGGGCCGCCAATCCGACCCGCTCCAGCACGCCAACCGCGGCCGGATCGCCGAACAGCTCGGCCTGTACGGCGTGTTCGGCCGCTTCGGCCTCCCTGCCTCGGCTGACCAACGCAGCGAAGGCCCGGGCGTGCAACCGGGTCCGCAGCGGTCCACTGAGATTACGGTAGAGCGCCTGGGCGAATAGCGGGTGCACGAACTCGGTGCCCCCGTCCGGCGCGGTGCGTACCAGCCCGCTGCGGCTCATGGCATCCAGCGCCGCGTCCACCTCTCCCTCCGTCAGCTGCGCGATCTCGACCGCCAGCCCCGGCAGGAACGACTGGCCCAGTACCGCCGCAGCCTCCGCGCACCGCAGCCCCGCCGCGGACAGCCCGGCGAACCGCGAGAGCACGATCTCCACGGGCGGTATCGGCGAGCCGTCCGCAAGCGGCTCCGGGACGTCTTCACCCTGGTTGATCGCCACCGCGACCTGCTCCAGCAGCAACGGGTTCCCACCGCACGCTCGCCAGGCCCTCTTGACCACCTCGCCCGGCAGTGCCCGGTCGGTCCGTTCGGACAGCAATACCCCGGCGGCCGCCTGGCTCAACGGCGCCAACCATGCCACTTCGCCGTATCCGTCATGCTTGAGTTCCATAGCCACGTCGTAGGCGGCCGACGGCCATGTCCGCATCGTCACGATCAACCCCACCTGCAGCCTTGCCAGCCGACGGCACAAGAACGAGACCAGGACCAGCGAGTCCGGGTCTGCCCAGTGCAGGTTGTCGAGCACGAGAAGCAGCGGCTGCTTGGCGGGTTGGGCCAGCCAGCGCAGTGCGCCGTACAAGCGTGTCGTCCGGGTCTCCCCTGAGGGAACCGCCTCATCGGCAGCCAGCACGTCATAGCCCTCGACGCTGTCCAGCACCTGTGCGGCCAGTCCGAATGCCAGCCCGGTGTCCATCGGATGACCCCGCCCGAGCCCGACACGCACCCGTCCGTCAGCAAGGTCGCAGACCCGCTCCACCAGCGAGGTCTTACCCAACCCGGCCTCGCCCAGCACGAACAACGCTCCCGACCCGCCGCTTTCCACCACATCCAGCAGCCGGGCAGCGGCAGCGGTGACGTCCTCCCGCTCCAGCAGCATCCTGGCGCCGACCATCGGCCCCCCTCATGGTGGTCGCAGCTTGCCTGTCGATCGTAGCTGTTCAGGTCACCCGTTCGGGGGCGTGAGGGGCCGGGATGTCAGGTGTTGATCTGCAATTCTCAGCAGTCCGTGTCATCAGTCGAGTAGCCAGAGAACTTCAGCCCCGGGTTCTCGCAGAGTCCCACATCAGCCGCCTGAGGCGTTTACCAACAGGCTCTAACACGTGAACATCTCGGCGGCGAGAACGCCGTCGAAGCCCAGCTCAGACCGTTAGGTGAACGTCGATGACCGCGCTGTCACGGCCTCAGCAACGCCGCCGGTACGACCGCGATGCCGTCGCGACGCCGGTAGGCCTCGGCTCCGGTGGTCACGACCACCGCGTCGAGCAGGTCGGCACCGGGCGCGGAGCCGAGCCAACGCAGGTGCCGGACGTCGGCGTCGTCGACGGTCGCGCCGAGCTTCACCTCGATGGCGACGACCCGGTGATCGGCCCGCTCGACGATCAGGTCGATCTCCCGCTCTCCGCCTTTCGTGCGCAGGTACCGCACGACGGCCTCCGCCGCCTGCGCCTGCACCCGCACGCCCAGGGTGACCAGGGACTCGAACAGGGATCCCAGCAGTGGCCCGTTCCGGGGAACCGGCGGGCCGAGCGCATCGGCGTCGAGCAGCGCGGTGACGTCGGCACCGAGCAGCCGCGCGGCCAACGCCGGATCGGCCAGATGGTGCTTGGGCGGTGCGGCCAGGCGCGCGAGGTGGTTGCGGGTCGGCAGCCAGGCCTCGAGGGGGTCGAGGATCCAGAGCCGCTCGAGAACCTGCCGGTACGGGGTTGTCGTAGACCGGGCCGGTACCTGCCCATCCGCGCCGGTCGCCGCGTTCCGAACGGTCTCGAAGGACGCTGTGGTCGCGGTGGCCGCCGCGTAGGCGGTCATCCACCGGCGCAGCCCGGCCGGATCGCGCAGTCGCCGACTCTGCTCGGCGAAGTCGCGTTCGACGATACGGTCGAGGTAACCGTCGAGCCGGGCCCGCCGGGCCCGCCCGGGCGTCTCGCGGAGCCCGGGCAGACCGGAGCCGACGATCTCCTCCGCGTAGTCGGTGAGCCGCAGCGGCGAGAGTCCCGAGATGGGGGGACGGATACCGATCAGCAGCTCGGCGAGACTCACGGTGGGTGCGACCAGTCCGCGTTCGGAGATGCTCAGCGGTCGCATCCGCAACGTCACGATCCGACCAGCGCCGGAGTGCGTGGGCTGCTCCACCGGAGCGGCCGACCCGGTCAGCAGGAACCGGCCCCCGCCCGTGCCGTCGTCGACCACACGCCGGACGACGTCCCAGCTCTGCGGGAACCGCTGCCACTCGTCGACGAGGACGGGAGTAGGTCCGGACACGAGCCTGGAAGGATCCGACGCCAGCACCTCACGCTGCGCGGCGTCGTCCAGGCGGTGCACCGTCGCGGCCCGCCGGGAGGCAGTGGCCGTCTTGCCGACAGCTACGCTACGGCTGGTCGCCTCGCTACGCTACAACTGGTCGGCTACCAGGCGCCCTTCGTGGACGCGATCCCGGTGAGCCGCGGGTCCGGCTCCACCGCCGCACGCAGCGCGCGGGCCACCGCCTTGAACTGTGCCTCCGTCACGTGGTGCGGATCGCGCCCGTCGAGCACGCGGACGTGCAGCGCCAGGTGGCCGTGGAAAGCCAGCGACTCGAACACGTGCCGGTTCAGCACCGTCGGATAGTGCCCGCCCACGACGAAGCCCGCCATGACCTCGGGCTCGCCGGTGTGCACGGTGTAGGGCCGGCCGGAGACGTCGACCACGGCGTGTGCGAGCGTCTCGTCCATCGGGATCCAGGCGTCGCCGAAGCGGCGGATGCCGTTCTTGTCCCCGAGTGCCTGCCGGATCGCCTGGCCGAGCACGATCGCGACGTCCTCGACGGTGTGGTGCACGTCGACGTCGACGTCACCGGACGCGGACACGGTGAGATCGAACGCGCCGTGCGTGCCCAGCGCGTCGAGCATGTGGTCGAAGAACCGGACACCAGTGGCGATCTCGGTGCTGCCGGTACCGTCGAGGTCGATCTCGACGCGAACCGTGGACTCCTTGGTGACCCGCTCGACGCGGCCGATCCGACTCACGACTTCTCCCCCACGACCTCGGCTGCCACTCCCAGGAACGCGTCGTTCTCCACCGGCGTGCCGACCGTGACGCGCAGCCACGCCGCGATCCCGACGTCCCGGATCAGCACGCCGCGGTCGAGGAACGCCCGCCACGCCCGCGGCGCGTCGGTGAACCGCCCGAACAGCACGAAGTTGGCGTCGCTTCCCACCACGTCGTAGCCGGTCGCGGCCAGCTGCGACACCACGCGGTCGCGCTCGGCGCGCAGCAGGGCGACCGAGCCCAGCGTGGCCTCGGCGTGCCGCAGCGCCGCCCGCGCCGCGGCCTGGGTGAGCGCCGAGAGGTGGTAGGGCAGCCGGACGAGCTGCAACGCGTCGACCACCGCGGGCGCGGCCGCCAGGTAGCCCAGCCGGCCCCCGGCGAAGGCGAACGCCTTGCTCATCGTGCGGGCCACGATCAGCCGCGCACCGCGGGTGCCCAGCAACGTGATCGCGCTGGGGCGGTCGGAGAACTCGGCGTAGGCCTCGTCCACGACGACCATGCCGGGCGCGGCGTCCACCAGCGCGGCCAGCTCGTCGGGTTCCAGTGCCTGCCCGGTGGGGTTGTTCGGGCTGGTCAGGAACGTGAGGTCGGGTGCGCGGTCGCGCAGCACCGCGGCCGCGGCGTCGATGTCGACCGAGAAGTCGGCGCGCCGCGGGGCGGGCAGCCACTCGGTGTGGGTGCCGGCGGCGAGGATCGGGTGCATCGAGTAGGACGGCGCGAACCCGACGGCCAGCCGACCCGGCCCGCCGAAGGCCTGCATGACCTGTTGCAGCACCTCGTTGGAGCCGTTGGCGGCCCACACGTTGGCGGTCCGCAGCGGCACGCCGGTAGCGGCGGTCAGGTAGGCGGCGAGATCGGCACGCAGCTCGACGGCGTCCCGGTCCGGGTAGCGGTGCAGCTCGACGGCGGCGGTGCGGGCCGCCTCGGTGACGTCGGCGACCAGCTCCGGCGGTGGTGGGTAGGGGTTCTCGTTGGTGTTGAGCCGCACCGCCACGTCGAGCTGCGGGGCACCGTAGGGACTCGTCCCGCGCAGGTCCGCGCGCAACGGGAGGTCGTCGATGACGACCTCGGAACCGACGCCGTCCCCGACGGTGGTCTGTCCCGTCACAGTCTCGCCGTCACGGCCTGGCCGTGGGCGGGCAGATCCTCCGCGGCGGCGAGCGTGACCACGGCGTCGGCCACGTCGCGCAGGGCGTCGGCGGTGTACTCGACGACGTGCACCCCGCGCAGGAACGTCTGCACCGACAGCCCCGCGGAATGCCGCGCGCAGCCCCCGGTGGGCAGGACGTGGTTGGACCCGGCGCAGTAGTCGCCCAGCGACACCGGCGCCCACGGCCCGACGAAGATCGCTCCGGCGTTGCGCACCCGCAGCGCGACCGCGCGGGCGTCCTCGGTCTGGATCTCCAGGTGCTCGGCGGCATAGGCGTCCACGACCGCGACGCCGTCGGCGAGGTCGGACACGAGCACGGTGCCGGACTGCGGCCCGGTGAGCGCGGTGCGGATGCGTTCGGTGTGCTTGGTGTTCGCGACCTGCCGCTCGAGCTCGGTGTCCACGGCGTCGGCGAGCTCCGGGCTCGTGGTCACCAGGACCGACGCCGCGTTCGGATCGTGCTCGGCCTGGGAGATGAGGTCGGCGGCGACGTGGCCCGCGTCGGCGGTGTGGTCGGCGAGCACGGCGATCTCGGTGGTGCCGGCCTCGGCGTCGATGCCGACCAGGCCGCGGAGCAGCCGCTTGGCGGCGGTGAGGTAGACGTTGCCCGGCCCGGTGACCATGTCCACGGGCTCCAGCGGCGCGCCATCGGTGTCGGTGCCCCCGTACGCGAGCAGCGCGACGGCCTGCGCGCCGCCGACCGCCCACACCTCCTCGACGCCGAGCAGCGCCGCGGCGGCGAGGATCGTGGGGTGCGGAAGGCCGCCGTGCTCGGCCTGCGGCGGCGAGGCGAGGACCAGCGACGCGACGCCAGCCTCCTGCGCCGGGACCACGTTCATGATCACGCTCGACGGGTAGACCGCGAGCCCGCCCGGCGCGTACAGCCCGACGCGGCGCACCGGCACGAACCGCTCGGTGACCGTGCCACCGGGCACGACGTCGGTGACGATGTCGCTGCGGCGCTGGTCGGCGTGCACCGTGCGAACCCGCTCGATGGACGTCTCCAGCGCCGCGCGAACTCCTCCGTCGAGCGCGGACAACGCTCCGGCAAGGGTCTGGGTCGGAACCCGGACCCCGCTCGGGCGCACCTTGTCGAACCGCTCCGCGAACTCCAGCGCCGCGTCCACCCCGCGCTCGCGCACGGCGTCCACGATCGGGCGCACCTGGTGCAGCACCGCGTCCACGTCCACCTCGGCGCGGGGCAGCAGGCCGCGCAGCGCGGCGCGGGTCGGGAACGGCGTGGAACGCAGGTCGGTGCGGCGGAGCATGGCGTCAGGGTAGTCGGGGCCGGTCCTAATCCCGACACGAGACGGGTTCGGACCAGAGCGTCACTCGCGCGGCGGGGTCGGGCGCCGGGCGGGACCGCCAGGCCAGCCACAGCAGCACGTAGAGCAGCACCGTGAACCAGACGTAGGTGCTGCCGAGGACCTGCTGGACCGGCGTCCAGGCCAGCTCCTGGTTCTCGGCCCGGGGCAGCTGCTGCTGGTGCGGGGCGATCACGAACACCGCGGCCATAGCCAGCGTGACACCCGCCCAGACCGCCGAGCGCAACCGCCAGGCCGTCGCCGCGGCGACGAGCAGTGCGGGCGCCACCCACACCCAGTGGTGCGACCACGACGTCGGCGACACCAGCAGCGCGACGCCCGCGGTGGCGACGAGGGCGAGCGGTGCGGGGGCGCGCCGGATCGCCGGCACCGCCAGCGCCAGCAGCCCTGCCGACAGCAGCAGCCAGCCCGCGGTGCGGGCGGTGCCGTCGATGCCCGCTCGTACGAGCACGGCCTCGAACGTCTGGTTGGTGAAGAACGGCGAGCCACTGACCCCGCCCGCCGGGTTGGCCAGCCAGAACGTCCACGACTGCCCGGGGGCGACGACGAAGCCGAGCGCCGTGGCGACCGCGCCGCAGACGGCGGCCGTCACCGCGGCCCGGTAGTCGCGGCGCAGCAGGAAGAACAGCACGAACGCCGCCGGCGTCAACTTGATCGCCGCTGCGATACCGATCAGCATCCCGCGCGGCCACCGCGGCCGGTCCACCAGGCAGTCGAGCGCCACGAGCGCCATCAACAGCAGGTTGACCTGCCCGAACTCGATGGTCGAGAGCACCGGCTCCAACGCCAGCGGCGCCCGGTCGATCATCGCGACCGGGGCGGTGAGATCGATCGCCTTGCCCGGCTCGACCGCGAGCGCCAGCGGCAACGCGATCGAGGCCACCGACAGCGCCGCGCCCGGCCCGCCTGCCGGCCACAACCGGCGGACGACGACGTAGCAGGTGGCACCCAGGGCCAGCACCGATAACCCCAGCAGCCCCACCCAGGCGACCACCCACGGGACGACGGCCAGCGGCACCATCAGCAGCGCCGCGAACGGCGGGTAGATGTAAGGGAGGGCGATGTGCGCCGCGGTCTCGGGCTGCGGTCCGTAGAGATCACCACCGGCCAGCCAGGCCTGCACGCCGAAGCGGTAGACCTCGAGGTCGATGTGCCGCCCGCCGGTGTGGACCACCAGGCCCGCGAGGACGAGGGCCAGCAGCGGGACCGTGACCAGCAGGACGCGACGGGGAGCGCGGAGCAGGTCGAGGAACCTCTGTTCGACGCGCGCGGCCGAGACGCCGACAACCGTCACGCTGTGCCCCTCCGTCCCCCGTCCGATCGGCTGCCACGGTAACCCGCGCCCGACACCTCCCGACCGACCGCCCCCGCGGGCCCTCGCGTCCGCCCTCGTCCACTCGACCCGATCGCCGGTCAGCGGATGCCGGCGGCGTCCATCCCCCGCAGCTCCTTCTTGAGGTCGGCGATCTCGTCGCGCAGCCGGGCCGCGAGCTCGAACTGGAGGTCGCGGGCCGCGGCGAGCATCTGGTCGGACAGCTGCGCCACGAGGTCGGCGAGCTCGGCGCGGGGCATGGCGGCGGTGTCGCGCCCGGTGACCACCCCGGAGCTCGCACTCGCCCGCCCGGGCTCCCCGGCCGCCCGCTTGCCCCGGGACTGGTTGCGGCCCGACCCGCCGACGGGCACCTCGTCGTCGGCCTCGCGGTACACCTGGTCGAGGATGTCGGCGATCTTCTTGCGCAGCGGCTGCGGGTCGAGGCCGCGCTCGGTGTTGTAGGCGATCTGCTTGGCCCGGCGCCGCTCGGTCTCGTCGATGGCGTGCTGCATCGAGTCGGTGACTTTGTCGGCGTACATGTGCACCTCGCCCGAGACGTTGCGGGCGGCGCGGCCGATCGTCTGGATCAGCGAGGTGCCGGACCGGAGGAAGCCCTCCTTGTCGGCGTCGAGGATGGCGACCAGGGACACCTCGGGCAGGTCGAGGCCCTCGCGGAGCAGGTTGATGCCGACCAGCACGTCGAACTCGCCGAGCCGGAGCTGGCGCAGCAGCTCCACCCGGCGCAGCGTGTCGACCTCCGAGTGCAGGTAACGCACCCGGATGCCCAGCTCGAGCAGGTAGTCGGTGAGGTCCTCGGCCATCTTCTTGGTGAGCGTGGTGACCAGCACCCGTTCGGAGCGCTCGGTGCGGGTGTGGATCTCGTGCACCAGGTCGTCGATCTGGCCCTTGGTCGGCTTGACGACCACCTGGGGATCGACCAGCCCGGTGGGCCGGATGACCTGCTCGACGAACTCACCGCCGGTGCGCGAGAGCTCGTACCGGCCGGGGGTGGCCGACAGGTAGACCGTCTGGCCGATCCGGTCGGCGAACTCCTCCCAGGTCAGCGGCCGGTTGTCGACCGCGGAGGGCAGCCGGAACCCGAACTCGACGAGGTTGCGCTTGCGCGACATGTCGCCCTCGTACATGCCGCCGATCTGCGGCACCGTCACGTGTGACTCGTCGATGACCAGCAGGAAGTCGTCGGGGAAGTAGTCGATCAGCGTGGCCGGGGCCGAGCCGGGGCCACGGCCGTCGATGTGGCGCGAGTAGTTCTCGATGCCCGAGCAGAACCCGACCTGGCGGATCATCTCGACGTCGTACTGCGTGCGCATCCGCAGCCGTTGGGCCTCCAGGAGCTTGTTGTGGCGCTCCAGCTCGGCCAGCCGCTCCGCCAGCTCGGCCTCGATGTCGCGCACCGCCCGCTCCATGCGCTCGGGCCCGGCGACGTAGTGGGTGGCCGGGAAGATGCGCAGCTCGTCGACCTGGCGGACGACGTCGCCGGTGAGCGGGTGCAGGTAGTAGAGCGCCTCGACCTCGTCGCCGAAGAGCTCGATGCGCAGGGCGAGCTCCTCGTACGCCGGGATGATCTCCACGGTGTCGCCGCGCACCCGGAACGTGCCGCGGCCCCAGGCCACGTCGTTGCGGGTGTACTGGATGTCCACCAGCGCGCGCAGCAACGCGTCACGCTCGGCCGTGGTACCGATCTCGAGCCGAACCGAGCGGTCGAGGTAGGACTGCGGCGTGCCCAGACCGTAGATGCACGACACCGACGCCACCACCACGACGTCGCGCCGCGACAGCAGGTTGTGGGTGGCGGAGTGCCGCAGCCGCTCGACATCGGCGTTGATCGAGGAGTCCTTCTCGATGTAGGTGTCGGTCTGCGCGATGTAGGCCTCGGGCTGGTAGTAGTCGTAGTAGGAGACGAAGTACTCGACGGCGTTGTTGGGCAGCATCTCGCGCAGCTCGTTGGCCAGCTGTGCGGCGAGTGTCTTGTTGGGCGCCATGACCAGCGTGGGCCGCTGCAGCTTCTCGATGAGCCAGGCGGTGGTGGCCGACTTGCCGGTGCCGGTGGCGCCGAGCAGCACGACGTCGGGCTCCCCGGCCCGGATCCGCCGCTCCAGCTCCTCGATCGCCCCGGGCTGGTCGCCCGCCGGGGAGTACTCGCTGACCACCTCGAAGCGGCCGCCGGTGCGCGGGATCTCTCCCACCGGACGGTGCTCGGAGTGGGCCAGCGGAAGCTCGGCCGGCGCGGAGGCGCTGCCAGGGATCTCGGTTGCGAATGCCACGGGGACCAGGGTACGAGCCGGCACCGACACTTCTGACAGCATCGGCACGGTGCATCCGCCGAAGATCTCGAGCTTCGACGTCCCGGCCCTCGTCAACATCGACAACAAGGGCATCGCACGCGCGGTGGACGAGTTCCGGGTCACGCCCTTCGGCCTCTACATGAGCCGGGCGATCGTCGATCGGGAGACCACGCACTGGGTGGAGTCGTGGCTGCTGCCCGATCTCGGCCTGTGCGTCACCGACTGGTGGTGGAAGCCCGGCCACGCCCGCGACCAGGACTTCTACCTCGACGTCTGCGAGATCATCCGGGACCGCGACCGCTGGCTGCTCACCGACTACTACCTCGATATCGTGGTGCAGCAGCGGCGGAGCGCCGAGGTGATCGACGTGGACGAGTTCGTGGCCGCGGTCGCTCGCGGCCTTTTGGATCCCGTGACGGCCGAGACGGCGATGCACCGCACGTACCGGGCGGTGGACGGCCTGGCCGCGCACGGCCACGATCTCGACGCCTGGCTCGGGCAGCTGGGGATCGCGCTCAGCTGGAAGCAGCGCCCCTGAGCACGCGAGGGCGGCGTCACCGGCTCAGACGAGCGTGGAGCTGGCCGAGGTGGGACCCGCGGCGTCGGATGCCGAACCCGACGGTTCGCCGGTCGTGCTCGGGTCCGAGGGCGGGTCAGTGCTCGAGCTCGGCTCGGGGCCCGGGCTCGACGGAGGCGCTGTGGGCTCGCCGGTGGGCGTCTCCGACGGCGTCGTGGGCTGCTCGGTCGGCCCACCGCTCTGATCGTCCGATGGGGGTGTCGTCGTGGTCCGCGGCACCACGACCGGCGGGTTCACCCGGCGCGGCGGCGGCAGGGTCGGTTCGGCCTCGACAACGCCACCCGGCACCCGGGGGCGGGCGCGCTGCGGTGCCTCGGGTGCGACAGGTGCGACGGGAGCAGGCGCCTCCACGGCTGGCACCGAGGCCTGCCCGGTAGCGGGAGGCGACACCACCGCGGGGGCCAGGACGACGGCTCCGGTGGCATCGGCCGCGGAGAAGGGCACCGTGACCTGCGCGACCGCCGTCACCACGCCCACCGTGCCGACGGCGAGCACGGCGAGCGCCGCGGCCGTGCTGGTGCGGTTGCGCATGCCGGCCCGCCGGATCACCGCGTCCACCGCGGGCAACGGGACGGCCGCAGCGAGCTCGTCGTCGAGGCGATGGAGCTCGTCGGTCATCCGCTGGATCGTGTCCGTCACCGGTACTCCTCGTCATGGTCGTACCCGTCGTCACCCTCGACCGCCAGGCCCAGCACGGCGGGCAGGACGTCGGCCATCCCCTCGGTGACCACGTGTCGGGCCCGCACCAGCCGCGCCTGCACGGTGTCGGTGCGGACCCGCTCCACCGCGGCGATCTCCTCGAGTCCAGCGCCCGCCATGTGGAACAGCACGACGGCTCGTCGCTCCCCAGCCGGCAGCCGTCCGAGCGCGGCGAGCAGGGCGCCGGTGCGGGGGTCCACGCTCTCGCCGACCGGCGACGGTCGGCCGATGCCGAAGCGGGCGAGGACCCGCTGCCAGCTGCGGATGGTGGATCGGACCGCGACCCGCCGGACCCAGGCGCTCGGGTCCGGCGAGCACCTGATCGTCGCCCAGTCGCGCCAGGCCCGCGAGTAGGCGTCCTGGACGACGTCGTGGGCCTCGCCCGAGTCGAGCGTGATCGCGTAGAGCTGAGCGACGAGACGCGGGTAGTGGGCCTCGAGGTGGGCGCCGAAGTCGGCCCGAAGCTGGGCAGAGGTCAGTGCGGGGCCGTCCTGGACGGCGGCCACGTCCGCACCGGAGCCTGCACGGTGGTCGACCAGTGCGCTCACCCCCGCTCTCCTGCCCTGCCTCGATCCTGGTGTCACCACGCCACCGCCGGTCACACAGACCTCGACCAGTCCTGACCCTCCATCGCGAGCCAGCCGCCATACGTTACCGGCTGTCGACCCCCGATCAGCGTAACGTGGGGGTCCACCCAGCGGATCCGGCCCAGGCCTCGGCGCGGGAGTGGGCCGCGTCGAACCAGGGCTGCTTCACCTGCACGTAGCGCGACGCGTCGAGATCGTCGCCACAGCGGTCCTGCGCCGCGCGCTTGACCGCGAGGTACTCGGCGCGAACCGCCGCATCGGCCCGCAGCCAGTCGCGCAACAGCAGAGCGTGGCGCCAGCCCGGCGAGCCGAGCGCCCGCACATGCAGGTGCGCCACCCGGCCGGGATCGGCCGCGCCATGCCAGCGCTCGGGCCACGGCGCACCACTGCGCGGTACGGGATAGTCGTCGTCGGCGCACCGGGGGAAGCCGGCGGCGTCCAGCGCGTCGCGCACGATCTCGACATCGGCCGGCTCGGCCACCCCGAGTTGGAGGTCGATGACATTCCTGGCCGCCAGTTCGGGCACCGCAGTCGAGCCGATGTGCGCCACTGCGCGGCCCAGCGGTCCCGCGGCGGCCGCGATCCGGGCGCCGAGGCGCACGGCCTGGATCGCCCAGTCCGGGTCGGCCTCGCTCAGTCGCGGCCGACCGGAATCGGCCGTCCGCCGCAACCGCAGGTTCTCCTCGAACGGGACGAGCCGGTCGTCCCAGAGCGCGTCGACGGTCGCGTCCAGATCGCCGCGCGCGCCGCCGTTGTCGAGCCAGACGTCCGCGGCGGCCCGACGCGTCCCGTCGTCGGCCTGGGCCTGGATGCGGGCGCGCGCGTCGGCCGCGGACATCCCCCGCTGCGCGACGAGCCGCCGCGCGCGCTCCGCTGCGTCGGCATGTACGACGACGACCAGCGGGAACAGCGCCGCCATCGCCCCCTCGACCAGCAGCGGCACGTCCTGCACCAGCACGGCGTCGGCGGGCGCGGCGGCGATCAGCTCGTCCGAACGGCGACGGACCCGGGGGTGCACGATCCGGTTGAGCCGCTCGCGTGCCGCCGCGTCGTCGAACACCACAGCGGCCAGTGCCGACCGATCGAGGGCACCCTCGGCGTCGAGGACGCGGTCACCGAACGCCGTGACGATCTCGGTGAGCCCGTCGGTGCCAGGGGCGACGACCTCGCGTGCCAGGGCGTCGGAGTCGACGAGCACCGCGCCGCGTTTCACGAGCCGCCGTGCCACCGTCGACTTGCCCGAACCGATCCCCCCGGTCAGCCCGACCCGCAGCACGGCGGTCACGCTCAGGACGCGACGCCGGCCGGCTGGGACCGGGTGGTGGGTGGCGGCAGGTCGGCGACCGCGGGCAGCACCCGCAGCGCCAGGTCCACCAGCGCGTCGGCGCGGGGCCGGTCGCCCGGCAGCGGCTGGTCGGGCTGGGCGACGGTGAGCGTGGTCGCGCCGTAGACGACCAGCAGCACGGCGTCACCGGGCCGTTCGACGAGCACCCCGGCGGCCCTGCCGATCGGCAGCTCGCGACGGTCGCCGTCCTCAGCGTCGGCGTTGGTCCGCCACTGCCCGGCCGCCGCATTCGCATCGGTGTATCTGGCCGCGTTGAGCTCGAGCAGGGTGGTACCGCGCGCCGGACCACCGGCGGTCCCGGTGTAGCGGCAGGCCACCCGCTCGGTGCGGGCGACCGACGGCTCCGCGACACCGATCGTGGTGCGGACGGCGACGGTGTCCAGCGGGAGGCCGAGCAGCGCCCCCAGGTCGGAGACCGTGAGAAGCTCGGCACAGTCGTCAGGCAGCCCACCGGTGTCGGACACTGCGGACACGCTGGGCCCCGCGGACGCCGCGGGAAACGTCGGCACTGCGGTCGGTTCCGGCGTGGAGTTACCGCAGGCCGTGCTCAGAGCCAGCACGAGCGCGACCGCCCCCGCCGCGCGGACCCCACCCCATCGGCCCACCCCTGCGCGCATACACCCACGGTAAAGCGAACGGGCCTCGATCTCACCCCACGCGTCCGATCGAACACCGACCGCAGCCCAACCGTAACCCAGGTGCCGCGTTCGCTCCACCATGCATCATCAGAAACGCTGATTCCGGGCCCGGGGCCCACCGGTCACGCGCCGCCGGAGAGCTTCTCCCGCAGCGCGGCCAACTGCTCGTCGCTGGCGAGGGAACCACCGGACTCGGCCGGTTCGCCGCCACCCTGCGAAGAGTAGTTGGTGCCACTGCCGGCACTACCGCTACCGCTACCGCTACCACTGTCGTCGGTGGCGGTCCCCGCCTCCGCCTCCGCAGCCTCCGCCTCGGCCGACTTCTTCAGCTGCGCGATGTGCTGCTCGTAGCGCTGGTGCGCCTCGGCGTACTCCTTCTCCCACGCCTCGCGCTGGGCTTCGAAGCCCTCCTGCCAGTCGCCGGAGTCGACGTCGAAGCCTTCGGGGTAGATGTAGTTCCCCTGGTCGTCGTACTCGGCGGCCATGCCGTAGCGGGTGGGGTCGAACTCGGTGTCGACCGTCATGCCCTCGTTGGCCTGCTTGAGCGAGAGCGAGATGCGGCGCCGGTCGAGGTCGATGTCGATGACCTTCACCATGGCGTCGTCGCCGACCTGCACAACCTGCTCGGGGATCTCCACGTGGCGCTCGGCCAGCTCGGAGATGTGCACCAGACCCTCGATGCCCTCCTCGACGCGCACGAACGCGCCGAACGGCACCAGCTTGGTGACCTTGCCCGGCACGATCTGGCCGATCGCGTGGGTGCGGGCGTAGAGCCGCCACGGGTCTTCCTGCGTGGCCTTGAGCGACAGCGAGACGCGCTCGCGGTCCAGATCCACGTCGAGAACCTCGACGGTGACCTCCTGGCCGACCTCGACGACCTCGCTCGGGTGGTCGATGTGCTTCCAGGACAGCTCCGAGACGTGCACCAGCCCGTCGACACCACCCAGGTCGACGAACGCACCGAAGTTGACCACCGAGGAGACGACGCCCTTGCGGACCTGGCCGCGCGCGAGCTGGTTGAGGAACTCGCTGCGCACCTCGGACTGGGTCTGCTCCAGCCAGGCGCGCCGGGACAGGACCACGTTGTTGCGGTTCTTGTCCAGTTCGATGATCTTGGCCTCGATCTTGCGGCCGACGTAGGGCTGCAGGTCGCGCACGCGACGCATCTCGACCAGCGAGGCCGGGAGGAAGCCCCGCAGCCCGATGTCCAGGATCAGACCACCCTTGACCACCTCGATCACGGTGCCCTCGACCGGCTCGTCGGCCTCCTTGAGCGCCTCGATCGTGCCCCAGGCGCGCTCGTACTGAGCGCGCTTCTTGGACAGGATCAGCCGACCCTCCTTGTCCTCCTTCTGCAGGACGAGGGCCTCGACGTACTCACCGACCGACACAACCTCCGCGGGGTCGACGTCGTGCTTGATCGAGAGTTCCCGCGAGGGGATGACACCCTCGGTCTTGTAGCCGATGTCGAGCAGGACCTCGTCACGATCGACCTTGACGATGGTGCCGTCAACGATGTCGCCGTCGTTGAAGTACTTGATCGTCTGGTCGATTGCGGCCAGGAAGTCCTCCTCCGACCCGATGTCGTTGATGGCGACCTGCGGCGTTGTGGTCGGGACGGCGGTGGTGTCGGTGGACATGTAGTGGGGTGCTCCGGTGATGGATGTGGCGGTGCGGACAGGACAAGCTCAGGGGAAGTGAACGGCAGTGCGAGACATGGCCGGGCGAAGCGCGCGCCCTACTGCGATGTTCGAGGCCCGCGACGTTGACCACAGTGCTCTCCCCATGCTACGCGGGTCCCGATCAGTAGGGCAATGCGGGGTGTTCGCGCGAGCTGCCAGAATCCTCCCGTGAGCGCGGAGGAGCGGCTGGGCACGACGGGGGTCGCCCGACGCGCCGTGGACGGGCCCGAGTCGGAGCGCGCGAGCCGCACGTGGTGGGACGCCGACGCCGAGGACTACCTGGCCGAGCACGGCAGCGACATCGGCGACGCGGACTTCGTCTGGTGCCCCGAGGGCCTGCGCGAAGCCGACGCGCACCTGCTCGGGGACGTGGCCGGGCTCCGGGTGCTGGAGGTGGGCGCGGGCTCGGCGCCGTGCGCGCGGTGGCTGGCTCGCGCCGGTGCCCGAGCGGTCGCGCTGGACCTGTCGGGGGAGATGCTCCGACACGCCGCGGCGCTCGGGGTCTCGACCGGGGTGCCCGTCCCGCTCGTGCACGCGGGTGCCGAGCGGCTGCCGTTCGCCGCAGCGACCTTCGACCTCGCCTGCTCGGCCTTCGGGGCAGTGCCGTTCGTGGCCGAACCGGAGCGGGTGATGCGCGAGGCGGCCCGCGTGCTGGTGCCGGGCGGGCGCTGGGTGTTCGCGGTGAACCACCCGATGCGGTGGGTGTTCTCCGACGACCCGGGGCCGGACGGGCTGACCGTCACGCAGTCCTACTTCGACCGCACGCCGTACGTGGAGATCGACGGGTCCGGCGCGGCGACCTACGTGGAGCACCACCGCACCCTCGGCGACCGGATCCGGGACATCGTCGCCGCCGGGCTGGTGCTCGACGACCTCGTGGAACCGGAGTGGCCGACCGGCCGGGAGCGAGTGTGGGGCCAGTGGTCCCCGCTGCGAGGCGCCCTCTTCCCCGGCACCGCCATCTTCAGCTGCCACAAACCCCCCTGACCCCCCGCGAGTCGGTACGCAGTGGTGCGCGAGTCGGTACGAAACGGCGCACGAGTCGGGCGGGATCGGTGATCCGGGCCAAGGGCCAGATCGTGTCGGTCCCCTGTGCTGGGATACCTGGCGTGGGAGGTGACACCGTGAAGGTGACCTGGCAGCAGGTGGTGCGCTGGCGGCTGCGGCGCCAGCTCCTGGTG
Organism: Mycobacteriales bacterium; assembly: GCA_038257875.1. Taxonomy (GTDB): domain Bacteria; phylum Actinomycetota; class Actinomycetes; order Mycobacteriales; family Pseudonocardiaceae; genus Pseudonocardia. The sequence continues at coordinate 39,014 of JBBSQN010000009.1, read as the reverse complement.
GAACCCGCCCCGGACGCGCTGGCCGTGGCCCGGCGGCTGTACGGCCTGCATGCCCAGGTCGCGTCGTCGACCACCCTGATCGCCGGCGTGCGCAGTGCCGCACCCGCTGCTCTGGAGGCGGCGCTGTGGACCGACCGCACCCTGGTGCGCACCTGGGCGATGCGCGGCACCCTGCACCTGCTCCCCGCCGACGAGCTCGACCTGTGGGTCGGCGCGCTCACCGACCGCGAGTCCCGGCGCCGGTTCCCGCCCTCGTGGGAGCGCGAGCACGGGGTCAGCGCCGCGCAGCTGCACACGATCACCGACGCGGTCGGCGAGGTGCTCGGCGAGGTCCCGATGACCCGGGCCGAGCTCGCCGACGCCGTGTGCGGCCACCTCGGCGACCCCGCTCTCGCCGCCCCGCTGTCCACCGGGTGGGGCGCGCTGCTCAAGCCCGCCGCAGCGCGCGGGCTGCTCTGCTCCGGGCCCGCCGCCGACGGCACGGTCACGTTCGTCGGCCCCGCGGCGTGGCTGGGTCGCCCGCTCGCGCCAGTCGAGCCCGAGGTGGCGAACCGCGAGGCACGCGAAGCGATCACCGCCGTCGAGGTGAACGGCGAGACCGGATTCGTGGTCCGTGCCGAGGACGCCGACGAGCTGGGAGCGACGCCGGACGAGCCGGCGGGGTGGATCTCGCCGGTGCTGTGTCGACGGGGCGGTCACCGGGGTCTGGGCGCACGCGGTCGAGCAGTACGCGCAGCGTTACCGCGCGCTGCTCGACACCGGCGCGGTAAAGATCGTCTGAGCCTGACGGTGGTCCCCGGCCCGACCGTCAGCCGCCCAGCAGGCGAGCGACTGCAGCCAGCTCCGCCACGGCCGCCGTCTCCGCAGCGTGCACCGCGGTCAGCTGCGCTCCCAGCGCGGCGAACAGATCGGCCCGCTCGCCCGTGCCCAGGGGCGGCTCCGCGTCGAGCTGCGAACGCAGCGCCCACAGCGCGGCACCCGCTGCGGCCGCGTCGGCGCGGCCCGCATCCCCCTCGGCCACGACGGACTGCTGGATCGCCGTGGTCAGCTCCCGCAGCCGGGCGAGCTCGGGCACATCGAGGGGCAGGGCGAGCTCCGCCACCGCCCGCCAGCACTCCGCGGCGTCGCGCCAGGCCGCCGCGGCGGCACCGAGCGCCACGCCGTCGAGCAGCGGGTCGGCCTCATCGAGGAAGTCGGCCGTCAGGTCGCGCAGGTGCCCGCCGGTCATGCCGACGGGCGAGGCGCCCTCCCACACCGAAGCCAGTGCCCCGACCAGGCCGCGTCCATCGGCGAACACCCTCGGCCACCCCTTCGCGGCCCTCGCGTCCGTCACGAGCCGGGCCCACTTCGCCCACGCCAGCAGCGCGAACGACGCCGACGAGCCGCCCAGGCGGGTGGCGCAGTCCGCAATGCCGGCGACGACGGCCTCCCGCAGCGTCGCCGCCGGTACGTCGCCGTCGGGCGTCGGTACGACGAGCAGGTTCTTGTACGACCCGACGCGAGCCCGTGCGGCGTCGAGCTGCGCGACGGGCACGGTCAGGGGCACGAGGCCGCGGTCGTCGAGGCAGTAGGCCCCGTCGGCGAGCCCATGTACCACGACCGGGTGCCCGCCCCTTCCGTCGAGCGCCGCTGGCAGGTGCCAGTAGCCGACGCCGTAGCGGTCCGGCCAGACGAGCGCGGGCCACCCGGCGTCCAGCGCCGCAACGAGGGTGCGGGCCGCCCCGACCGCGCCACCGGTCCGGTACACCTGCACTGGGACGCCGAGCCGTGCGAGCCCGGCCAGCGGGGCCCGGTCGGGGTACTGCCACTGCGACGAGAAAGCCAGCACCACCGGCCGGCTGCCGTCGTGCTCGAACTCCCACAGGATGTAACCCGCGCCGGGCCCGCCGGCCACGCCGAACAGGAGCGGCTCGGTGAGCTCGGCACCCGCGGCGCGCACCCCATGATGGGCCAGCACGTGCGCGAGCGACGCCGACACCGGGTGCACACCGCCGCGCAGCCGGTAGCCGGCGTGCATCACCGGTTCGGCGGGTGGACCGGCGACGTGGCGCAGCGCGGTGGTGCAGCTCTCCCCGGTGCGCGCCATCCGCGCCCGGATCCGGACCTTGAGCTGCTTGCGACTGGTCATGATCGAGCTTCCCACGGCCGGACGGCGGCACCCGGGCCCACGCCCCACGCCCCGCGCACCGGCCCGGCCGGTCTACAGGTCAGCACCGATCGGCGGAGCCGTACCGAGGCTCTCGAGGTCCCCTTCGCCTCCGCACCGCCGGGTCGCGTGGGGCCTGGTCTGGAGGTCCGGCGTGGTCGGCGCCGGGCACGGATTCTGCCATAGGGTGCCGGGCATGGCCGTCGATCCGCAGAACCTCTCGCCCGTCCAGCACATCGAGCAGCTGACCGACCGGATGGGCATCGAGCTGGTGAAGTTCAGCCTCGACGAGGTGATCGGCACGCTCCCGGTGACCGGTAACAGACAGCCGTACGGGCTGCTGCACGGCGGCGCGAGCGCGGTGCTCGCCGAGACACTGGGCTCGACGCTCTCGGCGCTGCACGCCATGCCCGAGCGGTTCCCGGTCGGACTGGAGCTGGCGTGCACACACCACCACTCGGTCACGGAGGGTCGGGTGACCGGCGTGGCCCGGCCGATCCACATCGGACGGAGCACGTCGACCACCGAGATCGTCCTCACCGACGAGCGGGGCCGGCGGACGTGCACCGCCAAGCTCACCTGCCTGCACCGCGACACGCGCCCGCTGGGCGGCTGACCGGCCGGCTAGAGATGGTTCTCACCGGGAAGATCGCCGCAGCCGGACTCGTGCTCGGTATCGTGCTCGCCGGATGCTCCGCCCCAGCCGAACCTCCTGCCGCCGTGTACCCGCTCGTGCCCCGGACCGTCCGTCCGCACGAGAAACCGCTGGTAGCGGCGCCGACGACCGAGGGCGACACCGTCTTCGAACTGATCGGCCTGACCACGGGGATGACCTCGGTGCTGGGCAGCCACGCGGAATGGCCGGCGAAGGGGCAGTTCGTCCGCATCCGGCTGGTCATCACCAACACCGGACGCACCACCGTCCCGTTCGACGCGAACCGGCAGCTGCTGATCACCTCCGACGCGGCGCAGCACGCTCCCGACAGCCAGGCGATGCTCATCAAGCGGCAACCGGGCCGAATCGACGTCGGCGCGAACGACCGTCTGGAGTTCGACCTCTACTACGACGTCGCGAAGGACGCGGTACCGGCGGCACTACGCGCCTTCGGCGGCCCGACACTAGCCGACTTCAGCGACCGCACCGGAGTCGACATCCCGATCGCCGCCGGTTGATCCTGAAGCTGAACGCGACCGTCAGCCGGTCGCCCCCTCCACGTCGAGATCCCCACCGAGGTAGGCCGCGCGGACCTGCGGATCGTCGAGCAGCTGGGACGCCTTCGCGGTCTTCACGACGCGACCGGTCTCCAGGACGTACGCCCGATGTGCGAGCTGTAGCGCCTGCTGCGCGTTCTGCTCGACGAGCAGCACCGTCGTGCCGCGGTTGTTGATCTCCTTGATGATGTCGAAGATCTGGTTCACCAGGATCGGGGCCAGGCCCATCGACGGCTCGTCGAGCAGCAGCACCCGGGGCTTGGTCATCAGCGCTCGCCCGATGGCGACCATCTGCTGCTCGCCGCCCGACATCGTGCCGCCGCTCTGGGTCTTGCGCTCCGCCAGCCGGGGGAACAGCTCGTAGACCTCGGCGAGCTCCGTGGCCACGCTGCCCTTGCGCGTGTAGGCACCCATGAGCAGGTTCTCCTGCACCGTCATGCCCGGAAACACGCCCCGGCCCTCGGGCGCCTGCCCGATACCCGCCACCACCCGCTTGTGCCCGGGCATCCGGCTGATGTTCACACCCTCGAACACGATCCGCCCCGCGGACAGCGGCCGCAGCCCCGAGATGGTCTTCAGGGTGGTGGTCTTGCCCGCCCCGTTGGCTCCGATCAAGGCGACGATCTCGCCCTCGTCGACGCCGAGCGTGACGTCGGTCAGCGCAGCGATCTTGCCGTAGTGCACCGCAACCCTGGTGAGCTCAAGAAGCACGGGGAGCCCCCAGGTAGGCCTCGATGACCTTCGCGTTGCGCTGCACCTCGCGCGGCAGCCCCTCGGCGATCTTCTCGCCGAAGTCCAGGACCGCGAGGCGGTCGCTGATGTCCATCACCAGACCCATGTCGTGCTCGATGAGCAGTACCGTCCGGCCGCTGTCCCGGATCTTGCGGATGAGGGCCTGCAGCGACTGCTTCTCCGCGGGGTTCATTCCCGCGGCGGGCTCGTCGAGCAGGAGCAGGCGAGGTTCGGTGGCCAGCGCGCGGGCGATCTCCAGCCGGCGCTGGTCGCCGTAGGACAGGTTCTTGGCGGCCTCCTCCGCGCGGGTGGAGATCCCGACGAAGTCGAGCAGCTCCCCGGCCTGCTCCCGACCCGTGCGTTCCTCGCGGCGGTGCCAGCTCAGCCCCAGTGCCGCGCCGACCGCGCCGGTGCGGTGATGGGCGTCCACACCGACCAGCACGTTCTCCACGGCGGTCATGTTGGGGAACAGGCGGATGTTCTGGAACGTCCGCGCGATACCGGCCTTGGTGATGCGGAAGCGTTTCATACCGTCGATCCGCCTGCCGTCGAAACGGACCACCCCTTCCGTCGGCTGGACGACCCCGGTGATCACGTTGAAGACGGTGGTCTTGCCGGCACCGTTCGGACCGATCAGGGCGAAGATCTCCCCCGCGCGGACCTGGATCCCCACCTCGCGGAGCGCGACGACACCACCGAACCGCATCGTGACATCGTCGAGCTCGAGGACGGCCGGAGGTGGGGGCGCGGCACCGTTGCTCGGGACTCCGTCGGTCCCCCTGTCGAACGAGGTCATCGCGACACCTCCACGGTGTCGTCGTCGCGATCCCGGCGGGAGACCGCGGTTTTTGTCCCGCCGCCGGTGCCGCCCTTCAGTTCCGCGCTGCGCTGCCGCGAGGGCAGCAGGCCCTGCGGACGAAGCGCCATCGTCAGCACGAGCGCGGCCCCGAACACCAGGATGCGGTAGTCGGCGAACCCGCGGAACCGCTCGGGCAGCCACGCGACGAGGAAGGCCCCGAGGATGACCCCCGGCAGGTTCCCCGCGCCGCCCAGGAGCACCGCGGCGAGGATCGTCGCGGACAGGATGAACGGGAAGTTCGTCGGCGCGATGAAGATAACCTTGCTCGCGAACACCGAGCCGGCCAGGCCGCCCACCATCGCGCCGATCGCGAAGGCGAGCAGCTTGAAGCGGAAGGTCGGCACGCCCATCAGCTCGGCCGCGTCCTCGTCCTCCCGGATCGCGGTCCACGCCCGCCCGACCCGGCTGCGCTCGAGCCGCAACGAGAAGACGATCGCCAGGATGATCATTGCGAGGATCAGGTAGTAGTAGGGCAGCGGGTCGAGCAGGAACTCCACGCCGAACAGGTTCGGCGGGTGCGGGATCGGGGTGATGCCCCGAGAACCGCCGATCTCGTCGGTGTTGACCGCGGTGATCCGCACGATCTCGCCGAACCCGAGCGTCACGATCGCGAGGTAGTCACCGCGCAACCGCAGCGTCGGCGACCCGAGGATCACCCCGGACACCGCGGCCAGGAAGATCGCCATGATCAGCGTCGGCCAGAACGGGAAGCCGTGGGCCGTACCCAGGTAGGCCAGGGTGTAGGCGCCGATCGCGTAGAACGCGACGAAGCCCAGGTCGAGCAGCCCGGCCTGGCCGACCACGATGTTGAGCCCGATGGCCAGCAGGACGAACGTGCCGATCGGGTTGAACAGCAACGAGGTCCAGTCGGTGAACGGCGACATGAACGAGGCGATGATCGGGTGCGGCGCGATGATCGCCAGCAGCAGGGCGAGGCCGTATATCCCCCAGCGCTGCCAGCGCGACGCGCCCGCCCACCAGTCCCGCACCCCGTCGGGCACCCTGCCGGCTGCGGTCAGGGACCGGGTGAGCACGCCGGGCTCGGTCTTCGCGTAGTGGCTCATGCGCGTGCCTTCTGCAAGGACTCACCGAGGATGCCGGTCGGACGGAACAGCAGCACCACGACCAGGATGACGAACGCGATGACGTCCTTCCACTGCGAGCCGAAGAAGATCGCTCCCCAGTTCTCCACCAGGCCGAGCCCGACACCGCCGATCAACGCGCCGCGGATGTTGCCGATGCCGCCGAGGACCGCGGCCGTAAACGCCTTGATGCCGAGGATGAAGCCGATGTTGAAGCGCAGGTTCTCGAACTCCATCGCGTAGAGCACGCCCGCGACACCGGCCATCGCCCCGCCGAGCAAGAACGTCAGCCGGACGACGGTGTCGATGTTGACGCCCATCAGCACGGCCGCCTCCGGATCCTGGGCGGCGGCGCGGATGCCACGGCCGATCCGGGTGCGGGCCACCGTCTGGTCGAGCAGGATCATCACGACCACCGCGGCGATGACGACGATCACCTGGTCGGTGCGGACGTCGGCGTTGCCGATCGAGAACAGCACGTCGCGGTCGACGATGCGGGGCACCGCGGTGTCGATGCGGCCCGGCCGGTCGAACACATCGGGGATCACGAACAGCGCGAACAGCTCCTGCAGGAACAGCGAAGCGCCGATCGCGGAGATCAGGGCAGCCAGCCGGGGAGCGCCGCGGCGGCGCAACGGCCGGTAGGCGACCACCTCGAGCAGCACCGCCGCGCCGCCGGACACGGCGGCGGCCACGACCATCAGCAGGAGCAGGAACCCGAGCAGGGCGACGCCGGTGAGCGGAGCGGTGACCCCGACGGACAGGATGACGAACAGTGCCGCAAAGCTCCCGATCATGAAGATCTCGGAGTGCGCGAAGTTGATCAGACGCAGGACGCCGTAGACCATCGTGTAGCCCAGCGCCACCAGCGCATAGATCGCACCGATCGCCAGGCCGCCGACGGTGCTCGGCAAGAACTGCTGGACGAAGTCGTCGAACACGGACCTTCAGCCTTCTCCGGGACCGACAGCCGGACACGCGACACGGGAGCGGGCGTCCAGCACCCGCTCCTGTGCCGCCTGCGGCGTCAGCCCAGCGTCGCCTCGGTCGACGGACCGAGCAGCGTCAGCGAACCGTCCTTCACCTGGTAGATGAAGATGGCGTTGACGTCCGGCTCGCCGTTGGGCTTGAAGGCTATCTTCTTCGACACCCCGTCCAACATCGCCCCCGAGATGTAGGTGTTGATAGCGTCCGGGGTGGTGTTTCCGGCCTTGACCGCGTCCACGAACAGCGTGGCCGCGTCGTAGCCCTCGGTGGCATAGATCGCCGGGTCGGTGTCGAACGCCGCCCGGTACCGCTCGCTGAACTCGGCCAGCGGACCCGTGGTCGCACCGAAGGGGATGTTGCACGGGCAGGCGAGGACGGCGCCCTCGGCGGCGGATGCCCCCGCGCCAGAGATGATCCCCGGGTCGAGCGAGCCGTCGCCACTGGCGAAGACCGCGGTCACACCGGCGTCGCGCAACTGCTTGAGCAACCGTCCGGCCTGAGCGTAGTAGCCGCCGTAGACGACGACACCCGGGTTCGCCGCCGTGACCTTGGAGATCGTCGAGGAGTAGTCCGACGCGGCCTGCGCGAACTGGTCGCGCTCGACCGTGACGCCCTTGGCCTCGAAGTCCTGGGCCACGGCATCGGCCAGACCGACGCTGTACTCCTGGTCGTCGCTGATGACGAAAGCGTTGTCCGGGCTCTCCGCGCGTATCAGGAACTCGGCGATGCCCGGGCCCTGGTCGTTGTCGTTGGCCACGATCCGGTGCCAGTACACCCAGCCGTTCTGCGCCAGACCCGGGTTGGTGGCCGAGGCCGAGACGCTCGGGATCTTGGCCTGCTCCAGGATCGGGCCGACGGCCTTCGACTCGCCGGAGAACGCCGGGCCGATCATGCCGACGATCTGGTCCTGCTGGACGGCCTGCTGGGTGAGCGGCACGGCCTGATCGGGATTGCCCTGGCTGTCGTACACGACGAGCTCGATCGGCGTCTCGGGGTTGGTGGCGTTGTACTCGTCGACCGCCAGCTTCGCGCCGTTGCGTGGCGGGATCACAATGCCCGAGTTCTCGCCGGTCAGATCGCCCATGAACCCGATCTTCAGCGCCGCACCGCCGCCGCTTCCGGTGGGGCTGCTACCACAGGCCGTGAGCATGAGAGCCCCGGCCAGCATCGCGGCGGTGGCGACCATCCGCTTCCGACTCATCCTGATGTCCTCCGTACTGCTTCGGATACCCCGGCGAACCCCGCGACCGCCGCTGCCTCCCACGTGTCGAGGGGCGCAAAATGGGACGTTAGCGACAGCTCCGCACGGTCATCCTTCCGGGTGGGGTCCGTTATCGGACCGCAATGGAAGGTATCGCCGACCGTGACCAGCCCGACAACGCGAGGTGATCAGGATAGCGGGGCCGCGAGACCCTCGACGACCGCCTCGGCGACCGCCTTCATCGTGGTACGGCGGTCCATCGCGGTGCGCTGGATCCAGCGGAAGGCCTCGGGCTCGGTCATCGACTGGCGGGTCATGAGCAGGCCCTTGGCACGGTCGACGAGCTTGCGGGTCGCCAGCCGGTCGGTCAGCGTGGCGACCTCGTCCTCCAGCGCGCGCTTCTCCGCGAACCGGGACACGGCCAGCTCGATCGCGGGCACCAGCTCGTGCCGCGCGAACGGTTTCACCAGGTAGGCCATCGCGCCGGCGTCGCGGGCCTGCTCGATGAGGTCGCGCTGGCTGAACGCCGTGAGCATGACGACGGGCGCGATCCGCTCCTCGACGATCGCCGCCGCCGCGGTGATGCCGTCCACCGTCGGCATCTTCACATCCATGATCACCAGATCGGGCCGCAGCTCACGCGCCAGCTCGACGGCCTGCTCGCCGTCGCCGGCTTCGCCCGCGACGACGTAGCCCTCCTCGGTCAGCATCTCGGCGAGGTCGAGACGGATCAGAGCCTCGTCCTCCACGACGAGCACCCGCAGGCTGATGACCGGTCCGGCCTCGCTCGCAGAGGTGTTCTCCTCGGAAACCTGCTGGTTCACAGCGCTTCTCCTTCGCCGGAGGGTTCGACCGGAGGTTTCAACAGTAGCGTGCGCCGGGCCATGACCGCCCCGTGACCATCGATGGTCATCGGGCAGGGGTCGACCGGACGGCGTCGGGTGACCCGGCTAAACTGCCACAGCGGTGCGAGTCGTCGTGCAGCACCGCCTGCCCCCGTAGCCCAATCGGCAGAGGCAACGGATTCAAAACCCGTCCAGTGTGCGTTCGAGTCGCACCGGGGGCACCCACATGGTCGTATCCGACACCGGCGAGGGACCACGCCCCTGACGCGTGGGAGGTGACCGGGCTCACGTCGAGGCGTGGGAGCGGTACGGACCACCCCGACGGTGTAGGACCACGTCTCAGGCGGAGCGCGTCAGCGAAGATCGGTGCGAGGATGTTCACCGACTGCCTCCTGAAGGTTTCGTGGGACTCTTTTCCCACTTCGAGCGCGTAGCCAATTGACCAGGGGGCAAGCAACACCCCGCTGTCCCGGCCGCACTGAGAACTGTTGCAGAATGGGCGGATGATTCGGTCAGGATTGCGACAGGGAACAGTCACGCGAGACCGGGAACCGACGATCCGCAGCCGGGAGCTCGGCGACGGACTGCGCCGGGCGATGGAGCGCGCTAAGCTCAACGGCAATCAGATCGCGCACCAGCTCGGGCTGTCGCCGAGCTTGGTCTCGCGCCTGATGTCCGGGCGACGTCATGCCACCGCGCTGCAGGTGGCGAGCTTCCTGGCCATCTGCCGGGTGACCGGCGCCGAGCGCGACCGGTTGCTCGGACTCTGCGACGACCAGCACGTCCCCGGCTGGCTCCAGCAGCACGGCTCCCGGTTACCCAAGCAGCTCGTAACCTTGATCGACCACGAGACCAAGGCCGTCGCGATCAGCGACTTCCAGCCGACGCTGATGCCCGGCCTGCTGCAGACCGGCGACTACGCCCGTGCGCTACTCGAAGAGGCGGGACGGGTTCCGGTGGACGAGATCGACGACCGGGTGGCGGCTCGGCTGGCCCGGCAGGGCCTGTTCAGCCGGGACCGCCCCCCAACGTTCACCTTCTACCTGCACGAGTTCGTGCTGCGGCTTCCGGTCGGCGGCCCGGCGGTGATGGCCGAGCAGTTGCACCACCTGCAACGGTTTTCCCTGCGGCCCGATCTCACGATACGGGTGGTGCCGGCCACGCTCGGCGCGCACGCCGCGACCGGCGGAGGGTTCATGCTGATGGAGTTCGCCGACTTCAAGCCAGTGGCCTACCTGGACAGCGAGACCTCCAGCCTGTTCCTGGAAACGGTCCAGGAGATCGAGGCCTACCGGGACATCCTGGCGACGCTGGCGGACACCGCGCTGAGCGAGGGAGAATCGAGGGAGCTGATTGCCAGGCTGGCAACCGAGCTCTACACCGATCGAGAGGATCATGATGACGACGTCTGAGCCGGACGGGATCGTCTGGCACACGAGCAGCTACAGTTCCAACGGCGGCGCCTGCGTCGAGGTCGGCTGGCGCACCGGTAGCGACGGGAGCGGTGCCACGACGGGCCGGGTGCTGGTACGCGACTCCAAGGACCGCACCGCCCCCGCCCTGACCTTCTCCACCCCCGCCTGGCGAGCCTTCCTCGCCACCCTCACCCACTGACTACGTCCACCCTCCCATCGACCCTGTCCGATCGCCGGCGCCCGCTGCGGCGTGGCACGGTGTCGACGTGAGAGAGCCGCCACGCGACCGGGACGCCGCCGGGCGGGCCCGCAACGCCCGTCCCCGCGACGTGTCCGGCCGCCCGCTCCCCCGCGCCGCCGACGGCGTCGAGCAGGTGGACGAGCAGCTCGTGCGCACCGCGGACGAGGCCGTGACCGAGGCCCAGCGCCTCCTCGACGCCGGGCTGCCGTTCTCGGCGCACGAGGTACTGGAGGGCGCCTGGAAGGCCGCGCCCGCAGCGGAGCGGGAGCTGTGGCGGGCACTGGCCCAGCTCGCGGTCGGCCTCACCCACGCCCAGCGGGGCAACGCCCGCGGCGCCGTAGCACTCCTGGACCGGGCCGCGGGACCGTTGGGCGAGGGGGCCGGCCCGGTCCCCGCGGAGATCGACGTCGCCAGCCTCTCGGACCGCGCCGCCGCGCTGGCCCGCCGGATCGAGCACGCCGGCGTCGCGGGTCTCGCCGATACCGACCTGCGCCCACGGCTCCGGCGAGCCGCTCCACACTGACGCAACGGGCGGGCGGGGATGCGGCCGCTGCGTCAGCGCGGCAGCTGCCGCCACAGCGCCCGCGGCACGTACCTGAGCACGGCGAACACCGGCCGCAGCACCGCGGGCACCCACACCTCGCCGCGTCCCGCCCGCAGAGCGCGCACCGTGGCGTCAGCGACCTGGTCCGGGGTGGAGGACAACGGCGCGGGCGTCATGCCCTCGGTCATCCGGCCGACCACGAACCCCGGCCGTACCAGCAACAACCGGGCGCCGCTGCCGTGCAGGGCGTCGGCCAGACCGCTCGCGAACCCGTCGAGCCCCGCCTTGGCCGAGCCGTAGACGTAGTTGGCCCGGCGGACCCGGGCACCGGCGACCGAGGAGAACACGACCAGGGTGCCGCTGGCCTGAGCGCGCAGGATCGCGGCGAGCTCGGTGAGCACCGCGACGTGCGCGACGTAGTCGGTGTGCACGATCTCCAGCGCGTGCGCCGGGTCGCGCTCGGCGCGGGCCTGGTCGCCGAGGATCCCGAACGCGACGACCACGACGTCGAGTCGGTGGTGGCGGCGCACCACCTCACCCAGCACCCGACGATGCGACGCGAGGTCGTCGGCGTCGAACTCCACCCGGTCCACGGCCGCCGCCCCCGCGGCGAGCAGGGTTTTCTCCTCGGTGTCGAGGTCGGTGCTGCGCCGCGCGGCCAGCACCACCGTCGCGTCCGCGGCGATCCGGCGCGCCACCGCCAGCCCGATCTCGCTGCGACCCCCGAGCACCAGCACCGTTCCCGTCACGCCCGGGAGCCTGGCACATCCGCCGTCGCCCGATACTGGCGCGATGCGCGCCGCCGTCCTCGGCTCCCCCGTCGCCCACTCGCTCTCGCCCGTGCTGCACACCGCGGCCTACGCCGCGCTCGGCCTCGACGGCTGGAGCTACGCCGCGCACGAGTGCGACGAGGCCGGGCTCCCCGGGTTCGTCGCGGCGCTCGGCCCCGAGTGGGCGGGGCTGTCGCTGACGATGCCGCTCAAGCGGGTCGCGCTTGCGGTGGCCGACGAGGTGTCACCGCTGGCCACGGCCACCGGCGCCGCGAACACCCTGGTACGCACCCGGGGTCGGTGGTCGGCCCACAACACCGACGTCACCGGCATCGTGGCGGCGCTGCGCCGCGCTGGAGTAGGTTCCGGCGGGCGCGCCGTCGTGCTCGGAGCGGGCGGCACCGCACAGGCCGCACTGGCGGCGCTGCGCGAGCTGGGCGTCGACGAGGTGGACGTGCTGGTGCGCAGCCTGGCGCGGGCCGACGCGCTACGAGCGGCCGCCGACCGGCTCGGGACGTCCCCGACGCTGCGCGACGCACTCGCCGAGCCGGACCGCGCCTGCGCGGCGATCCGCGGCGCCGACGTCGTGGTCTCGACGCTGCCGCGCGGCGCCGCCGACCCGCTGACCGGCCCCGGCCCGGGAACGGTGCTGCTGGACGTCGTCTACGCGCCGTGGCCCACCCCGTTCGCGGCGGCGGCGGCTGCCGCGGGCGCCACGGTGGTCAGCGGGCTGGAGATGCTGCTGCACCAGGCCGTCGCGCAGGTCGAGCTGATGACAGGGCGCCCGGGACCGAGTGCGCAGATGCGGGCGGCGCTCGACGCCGCGGTGGTTGCACGCGGCTGACCCGCGCGAACGCGCCGGATCAGCCCGCAGGTCGGCGGTGGACCGAGACAGCGTAGTCCCCACCCGCATACGGAGCCCGGTCCCAGGTCCCGAACCGGTCCTGCAGGTGCAGGCCCGCCGCCGCGCACCAGGTGTCGTAGTCGGCCAGCGACGGCCAGCCGTCCTGCAGCTGGAACCCCGCGATCAACAGACCCCCGGGCCCGAGGTGGCGCGCGCACGCCGCCACCGCGGCGGTCCGCCGCCGCGCCGCCACGTACGGCACGACGTTGCCGGCGAGCGCCACGACGTCGAAACGCTCCGGCCGGTCCAGGTCGGCGAGATCACTCAGCACCCACTCCAGCTCCGGGGCCTTCGCCTGTGCCGCAGCGATCATGTCGGGGTCCACGTCGACGCCCAGCACCGCGACCCCGCGGCGGGCCAGCTCGATGCCGAGCCTGCCGGTGCCGCAGCCGCCGTCGAGCACCGACCGAGGCCGGTAGGCGACGACGAGGTCGGCCTCGCCGTGCGGGTTCTCCCCCGCCGCGGCCAGCTGCCGCCAGCGCTCGTCATAGCGGTCGAGGTCGACCTGCTCGCGCCAGCGGGACCAGTCGTCGGGGAGGCCGCTCACGATGGCCAGGCTACGGCGCCGCATACCGCCCACACACCCGCCATTTCGTACCGACTCGCGGACCAGTTCGTACCGACTCGCGGGGGTCGGGGAGCATGGGGGGCGTGAGTAGCACTGTGCATTCGATTCAGGAGCGGATCGCTGATGAGCTTGGGGTCCGGAACCACCAGGTGAGCGCGGCGGTCGACCTCCTCGACGGCGGCGCGACCGTGCCGTTCATCGCCCGCTACCGCAAGGAGGCCACCGGCATCCTCGACGACGCGCAGCTGCGCACGCTCGAGGAGCGGCTGCGCTACCTGCGCGAGCTGGAGGAGCGCCGGACCGCGGTGCTCAACGAGATCCGCTCCCAGGGCAAGCTCGACGCGGCGCTGGAGGAGCGGATCCGGGCCGCCGAGTCCAAGGCGCGCCTGGAGGACATCTACCTGCCGTACAAGCCCAAGCGCCGCACCAAGGCGATGATCGCGCGCGAGGCCGGGCTGGAACCGCTGGCCGACACGCTGCTGGCCGACCCGAGCCACGACCCCGCCACGCTCGCCGCCGGGTACGTGAACGACCAGGTCGCCGACGCGGCCGCCGCGCTACAGGGGGCCCGCGCGATCCTCGTCGAGCGCTTCGCCGAGGACGCCGACCTGATCGGCGGCCTGCGCGAACGGATGTGGACCCGGGGCCGGCTGGTCACCACGGTCCGGGAGGGCCAGCAGACCGCGGGGGCGAAGTTCACCGACTACTTCGACTTCTCCCAGGCCTTCACCACGCTCCCGTCGCACCGGATCCTGGCCGCCTTCCGCGGAGAGTCCGAGGAGGTACTCGACGTCACGCTGGAACCCGACGGCGCCGAGACCCGCTCCGCCGACGAGCCGGCGCAGCCCGGTGACCTCACCGACTACGAGCGCACGATCGCCGCGGCGTTCGGCGTCGCCGACCGCGGGCGTCCGGCCGACCGGTGGCTGACCGAGGTCGTGCGCTGGGCCTGGCGTACCCGGATCCTGCTGCACCTGGGCATCGACATCCGGGTGCGGTTGCGCACCGTCGCCGAGGAGGGCGCGATCGGGGTGTTCGCGTCGAACCTGCGGGACCTGCTGCTCGCCGCCCCCGCCGGCAGCCGCGCCACGATGGGGCTCGACCCCGGGCTGCGCACCGGGGTGAAGGTCGCCGTCGTCGACGCCACCGGCAAGGTCGTCGCCACCGACACGATCTACCCGCACGAGCCGCGGCGGGCCTGGGACGCCGCGCTCGCCACGCTCACGACGCTGGCCGCCGCCCACGACGTCGAGCTGATCGCGATCGGCAACGGCACCGCCTCCCGGGAGACCGACAAGCTCGCCGGCGAGCTGGCCGCCCGCAACCCCGGGCTGAAGCTGACCACGGTGATGGTCAGCGAGGCCGGGGCGTCGGTGTACTCGGCGTCGGCCTTCGCCTCGGCCGAGCTGCCCGAGCTCGACGTCTCGCTGCGCGGCGCGGTGTCGATCGCGCGGCGGCTGCAGGACCCCCTCGCCGAGCTGGTGAAGATCGACCCGAAGTCGATCGGCGTGGGGCAGTACCAGCACGACCTCGCCTCCTCGGCGCTGTCGCGCTCGCTCGACGCCGTGGTCGAGGACTGCGTGAACGCGGTCGGCGTGGACGTCAACACCGCCTCGGCACCGCTGCTGGGCCGGGTCTCCGGGATCAGCGAGGGCCTCGCCACCCAGATCGTGACCCACCGCGACACCCACGGCCCCTTCCGTACCCGACGCGCGCTCGCCGACGTGCCACGCCTGGGCCCCAAGGCCTTCGAGCAATGCGCGGGCTTCCTGCGCATCCGCGGCGGCGACGACCCGCTCGACGTCTCCGGCGTGCACCCCGAGGCCTACCCCGTCGTGCACCGGATCCTCGCGTCCACGAAGGCCGACGTCGCCACCCTGATCGGCAACGCGCCGAAACTCCGGTCGTTGCGGCCCGGCGACTTCGTGGACGCGACCTTCGGGCTGCCGACCGTCACCGACATCCTCGCCGAGCTGGAGAAACCCGGCCGCGACCCCCGGCCCGCGTTCCGCACCGCGACCTTCGCCGAGGGTGTCCACACGCTCGCGGACCTGAAGCCCGGGATGCTGCTGGAGGGCGCGGTCACCAACGTCGCCGCGTTCGGGGCGTTCGTCGACGTCGGGGTGCACCAGGACGGGCTCGTGCACGTCTCGGCGATGTCGGCCCAGTTCGTAAGCGACCCGCGGGAGGTCGTCAAGTCCGGCGACGTCGTGCGCGTCAAGGTGCTGGAGGTGGACGAGGCGCGCAAGCGGATCTCGCTGACCCTGCGTCTGGACGACGAGGTCGGTGCGAAGCCCCCGCGCAAGGAGGGCCAGCAGAAGCCCCACCGCAGTGGCGACCGCGGTGCCCGGCCCGCCCGCAACGGCACGGGTGGTGGCGGCGGCGGTGGCGGTGGCGGCGCGATGGCCGACGCGCTACGCCGTGCGGGGTTGGCCGGTGGTGAGCGACAGAGTTGACGTCAGTCGCCGCAGGGAACAGCGGATGTGCTCGCAAGCCAGGTGGACCCCACCGCGATCAGCCATTTACCCCTCGTTGAACGTCTACGTCAATGAGCGGAACCCGGACCGCGACGCGCGTGACGCGGTCCTTCAGCACCATCTGTCAGCGATACGATGTGCAGCGGTTCCGTGGCCGCCGCGGAGTCCCCAGCCAGCGCCTGGGCCGGAGGTGGCGTGGCTGGGGACGGGTGGAGGGCGCACGCTCGGAGCCATTCGTGCACTCTCTCGTCATCGGGACGGCTACCCGTGGGATTCAACAACGAGGTCCACAACGTCGTCACACCCGCTCGCCCGTAATCAACAAGGATGCGATGAGTCACGCACGCTGACCGTCGTGACCAAGGCCACCAGCCGCGACACGCGCGCGCCAGGCAACGACCGCGATCGTCGAGATGGTGGACTTCGTGCAACTTCTGACGCAGCACGGTCCCGCGCAGTGCCAGCAGCGCAATATCGTCGTCGTGAAGTACAGACCACTGCCCGTGCAACTGCCGTGCAGCCTCCCCGATGCATCGTAGATCGACATCAGCTTCCATCGTCGCCATTGACGGAGGCGATGCGGGTCGTGACTGTCGGCGTAACACCTCGTTGGCCTCCATGTTAGGGATGATGCGACAACACCGGTTCGTCGTCGTGCAGCCTGCATCGCGTGCGGCGTCCCAGGGCCGGGGACAACGCCAGAGGCGACGCCTGCGCCGGACGCCGCCGCCCGTGACTCGGGCGGTGTTCACGGCCTGCGGTGAACCCCGACCCTGGGACTACGAGGACTGTGGCAGATCGCGACCGGCGTGCACCAGCCCGCGCGCGCGGTTGTCACGACGGTTGGCACCTCCGCTAGCGTAGAGATGGACAAGCTATCGACGAAGAATGACGGGGAGTGGTCGTCGTGCGGCGTGACGTCGCCCAGCTACGAGAGGCACTCGGGCGGCAGTTGGCCGCCAGCAGGCGCGCAGCCGGCCTGTCCCAGCGGGCGCTCGCACCGCTGGTGTTGCGGGATCGCACCACGGTGTCGAAAATCGAGGCAGGGCAGCGCGTTGCCGATGCGACGTTCTGGAGAACCGCCGATGATCATTGCCAGGCCGGTGGTGCGCTGCTGACGACGTTCGCCCAGCTGTGTGCGGCCGAACGCGTGCTCGAAGTGCAAGATCAGGAGGCTCGACGTGCGCGAGCAGAGACCGAGATCGCGAAACTGCAAGCCGAGGTCGTCGCACTGGTACCGGACGGCGGGGGCGACAGACCGGCACCGATCTGGAACGACGATCCGGAGGCGAGCGATGCGAGGGCCCTCATGAGCAAGCTCGTCAGGCTGGCGGATTCGGTGGACCGGCGAACACTGATGGGCTTGTTGCGCTCGTTGTGCCTGGCTGCTGGACTACCCATGCCGACCTGGGAATCCGATGAGCAGGAGCGCGTGACACGCGTGGTCGGGGGGAGACGACGCCTGGACGCTCAGGTTATCGACATCATCGAGAAGACCTGGGAGTGTGTCAAGCGACAAGAAGATGCCCTGGGACCAGCTGCGGTACAACGTACCGCGCTGGCACACCGCGACATGATTGTCAGTCAGCTCCCGGAGTGTCCCGCTCCGCTGCGCTCGCGGCTGCTCGCTGCGTACGCCGACGTGTCCATATCGTTGGCGTTCTACGCGTTCGACCGAGGTGACTCACCACGTGCCCAGCGCCACTGCGAGGCGGCGCGCGCAGCAGCACACGAAGCCGAAGATCAGGAAATGGCCGCGTACGCCCTGTGCAATATTGCTTACTTCGCGTCTATCGAGGGAGGCAAGCCGCACATCGTGCTCGACGCAGCATCCGCAGCCCATCGCCTGGTGTCCGGAAGCGATGACCCGCCGCTCCGCGCATTTGTGCTGGAGAAGGTCGCTGCAGGCCATGCGTTGACCGGTGGGTACAAGGCGTGTGCGTCGACGCTCGATCAGGCAAAGCGCACCCTGTCGGTCGGGCCGGGGGCACCTCGGTCGCCCGCGTATTGGTACGACGAGGGCACTTTGGTCGGCGAAGAGAGTATCTGCCTACTCCGATGTGGCAGACCACGGGAAGCCGCTGAGAGCGCGACCACCGGACTGCGTCTGTTGGGGGAGAACTTCGTAGGTTTCCAGGCTTTCGGTGCCGTGCAGCTCTCGCACGCCCGTGTGGCGTTAGGTGAGATCGAGGAGGCAACGGAGGTGTTGGGGGACGCTGCCGATCTGGCGACGCTGCACCGGTCAGCGCGGTTGGAAGGTGCAATACATGCTGCACGCGATCGGATGATTCCATGGCATGCAACGCGATCGGTCAAGAACCTGGACGAACGACTGACAAGCTGCGGATTGTGGATATCCGGTATGCGTGAATATAGCACGGAGAAATAATCACACCTTGGCAGGGCAGTGCGACCTACTCGGCCATCGGCACCGGCAAGACGGCGGCGTTCGCGCTGCCGATGCTGGAGCGCCTCGCCGAGGCGCGCCTCGCGCCACGCACCTCCGGGACAGGATCAGGCCCGTTCGGCCTGATCCTCACCCCCACCCGGGGACTCGCACTGCAGGTCTCCGAGGCCGTCACCCGCTACGGCAGCCGCCTCGGCACCCGGAATCCTCACGGTGTACGGCGGCGCGCCCGTCGGGCCGCAGTGGAAGGCGCTGCGCCACGGCGTCGACATCGTCGTGGCCACACCCGGGCGCGCGATCGACCTGATGAACCGCGGCGCGCTGCGCCTGGACGACCCCGAGACCGTCGTCCTCGACGAGGCCGACGAGATGCTCGACATGGGCTTCATCGAGGACATCGAGACACTGCCGCTGGATCGTCACAGCGCAGCGACGATCCAGAAGTTTCATCCGCGCATCCTGATGGATCGGTCAGGCTCAGACCTCCGGAATCAGCGTCAAGATCACAGTTGAGCTAACCAGCTGTCTGATGCGATCGGTCAGCGATCACTCGGGATGCCGAGAGATGGTGTTGAACTGGTGTTATGCCCGTCGGACAGCAGATCGAGTGCACAGACTGCCGGTGCCACCGGCGACGCCAGACGTCTTCGAATGCCCCTGGCCCACCCGTCAACCTCAGCTACTTTCGGGAACTTGCGGGCGACGAAGTTAGCACGTCAACCGTGGTAGCCCCTAGCGACTTCCGGAGGTCTGAGGCTCGTTGTGCGGTAAAGACTAAACCCAGGAACACCGGCCCGTACGCACTCGCAAGCAGGACGAGGCTCGCCGCGGTATTCGGCTGACTGAAAATTCCGAACTTAAGGCTCAGGCCGACAAGTACGCAGGCCAGAGCGGCCAGATAAGCATAGACGCTTCGTCGCCGGTAAATGCGCTGCCATGAGTCTCTGTTCGTCAACCGGATGTTGCTCAGATTGTCGGTAACCGTCGGCAAAAGTGGATCACCGTCAAACAGCAACGTGAAAACGTAGCTACGGCCACGTTTAAGTAACGTAGGTCCCACGTGCAGCTTACCATGTTTGACCATGAAGTCGATCCGCGGTAGAGGAGTCAAATCAGCCACGATCGGTTTTGCAAATTTCACCACTATCGGTCGATTCTGGTCGAAGTCCTCACTCTTGATGTCGGACCTCCCCTGGCAGCGCAGGCGATACTCAAGCAGGTAAGGAGCGGTGATGCGTTCACCGGCATAAAACACCTCAATTAAACCTGGCGCGTCAGGAGCCAGCAGCACATTTTTGCTGTCAACGCCTTCGATTATATTGCGCCGATATGGTAGTAGTGCCTGGTAAGCGAAGAAGGCCGATATCACTCCCACCAGCAGGCCAATGATGGCTACTCCAAGAGTGATCGAATCGTAGAGCGAAACACCTAAGCTCACGACGATCAACGCTACCGCGGCGTCAGGTAGCATACTTGACGAAGACGTTGTCTACTGTAGCGTGAAAGGTGCCGCCGCCGGACGAGTACAAGTAGAGGCTCAGGTCAGTGATCGGTCCCGGTTCCTGTTCAGCGACTGCGCGCTGCTGGCCGTCCAACTCAAATAACCAATCCTCGCCAGACTGGCGGATCGTCATCTCGTACGGCTGGCCCAAGACGACGTTGGGATCAGCAACCGGATGCTCGAAGTCTTCGTAGACGGCGTCGCGACAACCCGCTTCACGAGCGCAGATATAGTAGCCAGCAGATTCGGCTCCTTCGGACGACGGTCCCATAATAACCTTGTGATTTCGACCGGACCCACTAGAGACGATCACATAGGCTCCACCGTCGTTCGGACCATTGGTCGACAGGAGCGTCATCTGGAAGCGGACGGCCGCGACTGGTCGGGGTAGCCGCGCCCGGAGGGTTTCCGCATCACCTTCCGAGTTGATCTGCATGGGGGCCTCAAGATGTGCTGCTCCGTCCCGCGATGAGATGAAAGTAGCGTCTTGGTTATCACGTGTCCACTTGTTGGGATCGAAGCCTTCAGCGCTGAAGTCATCGAACAGTTCGAACATGGATATTTCGCCGGATCTAGAGGTAGGTGTTGACGCGGGCGACTGCGATGTCTGAGTCGACTCGAGCGGGGTCGGGGAGAACTCCGGCGAACCCGATAACACAACCATGGCAACAATAAGTGTGAGCACAACAACGACACTCAGGGCGATGCCTACTGGTCGGCTCCTGAACCTACGAGTCCATCGTTCCGATCCGTCGGGGCCGGACAGCGTCATCGTCGTTCCTTAACCTATAGCGGCTGAACGTCGACAGTCCACCGACTACCATCGAACACTGAACCAGGGGCGTCATCCAGAGACCATAGTATAGGGCACCTCGGTACGCATACAAGGTTCGGGCCGGGATCGCGGCGGTGAAGCATCCTGCGAGCAGGTCGGCCACAAGGAACTCATCGACTAGATTGCTGGGGCGGCCGAGCCGGGAGGCGGCCTCGAGCGGCTGTTGACCTCCGAGCATCCCGTCCGAGGAGTCCGATCTGCGGTCGTAGACCGGGGGCAGTGCGGCGGGGCGCACCGTCACCTGGCAAGATGGAGGACGTGTGGCGCGATTGAGGCCACCCGAGACCGCACCGGCCAGGCAGAACTTGTGCAGAGGGCCCGCGGGCTCGCTCGCGGGAGCCACGTCCGTGCTCCCGCCCGCTGCGACGAGAGACTGATGTGATCCTGAACGAGCACGACGCTGTCCTGCCCACCTTCGCCGACCTCCCGCTGCGCGCCGAGCTGCTGGCCGTCGCCGACGGGCTCGGGTATACCCACCCGAGCCCGATCCAGGCGGAGTCGATCAGCCCACTGGTCGAGGGCCGTGACCTGCTCGGCCAGGCCGCCACCGGCACCGGCAAGACGGCGGCGTTCGCGCTGCCGATGCTGGAGCGCCTCGCCGAGACCCGCCCCGCGCCACGCACCTCCGGGACGGGTGCCCCGGGCCCGTTCGGCCTGATCCTCACCCCGACCCGGGAGCTCGCGCTGCAGGTCTCCGAGGCCGTCACCCGCTACGGCAGCCGCCTCGGCGCCCGCGTCCTGACGGTGTACGGCGGCGCCCCCGTCGGGCCGCAGTGGAAGGCGCTGCGTCACGGTGTCGACATCGTCGTGGCCACGCCGGGGCGCGCGATCGACCTGATGAACCGTGGCGCCCTGCGCCTGGACGACCTCGAGACCGTCGTCCTCGACGAGGCCGACGAGATGCTCGACATGGGCTTCATCGAGGACATCGAGACGCTGCTGGACGCCACCCCGGACACCCGGCAGGTCGTGCTGTTCAGCGCCACCATCCCGCGGCGCATCGAGATGCTGGCGCAGAAATACCTGCGCGAGCCGGTGACCGTCCGCATCCGCCGGGAGGTCGTGCCCGCGGGCGAGGCCCCCAAGGTGCGCCAGACCGCCTTCCTCGTGCCGCGCACCCACACCACCGCGGCGCTGGGCCGGGTGCTGGAGGCGGAGCGGCCCACCGCGGCGATCGTCTTCTGCCGCACCCGCCTCGACGTCGACGCCGTCACCGAGACGCTCACCGCGCGCGGCCTGCGCGCCGAGGCGCTGCACGGCGGCATGGACCAGGAGCACCGCACGCGGGTGGTCGAGCGGCTGCGCAACGGACGCACCGAGCTGCTCGTCGCCACCGACGTCGCCGCCCGCGGGTTGGACATCGACCTGCTCACCCATGTGGTCAACCACGACATGCCGCAGTCACCGGAGGCCTACGTGCACCGCATCGGCCGCGTCGGCCGGGCCGGGCGCGAAGGCGTCGCGATCACGCTGGTACCGCCGTCGAAGGTGCACGCGCTGCGGACCGTCGAGCGGCTCACCGGCCAGCCCGTCCAGATCGCACCGGTGCCCACCGCGGCCGACCTGCGGACCGCGCGACTGAAACGCACCGCCACTGCGCTGCGCGAGCAGCTCCTCGCCGACAATGGCGCTCCCGAGGTCGACGGCGTCCGCGCCATGATCGCGGATCTGGCCGGCGAGTTCGACCCGTGTGACGTCGCCGCGGCGGCGGTCCTGCTGGTCCAGGACGGCGCCGGGGCACCCGACGACGGCGACGACATCCCGGTCGTGACGGCGTCCCGGTCGGGCGAGTCCCGCGCGCCGCGCGGCCGCGGTGGTGCGGCCGGCGCCCGCCCGCCGAAGACCGGCACCACCCGGCTGTTCGTCAACGCCGGTCGCGCGAGCGGCGTGCGCCCGCAGGACATCGTGGGCGCGCTCGCCAACGAGTCGAGCCTGTCGGGCCGCGACATCGGCGCGATCCAGATCCACGAGCGGCACGCGCTCGTCGACGTACCCGAGCACGCCGCCGACGACCTCCTGCGGTCGTTGCGCGGCTCCACCACGCTGAAGGGCCGCCGGGCCAACGTCCGCCGCGACCGCGGCTTCGCCAGCGCCGGCTCCGGTCACGGCCGCCGCGACTGAAGTCCATCGACTACGGGAGTGACATTGGTCCAGGAGACCGAGTTCTCAAGCCACGGCACGCGATGCGCGGCCTCGTACCTGCTCGCGGAGAGCGACGCGCTGATCGGGAACCGCGGCCGCCCATGCGTGGTGATGGGCCACGGCTTCGGGGCCACCCGCGACGCGGGGCTGCTGCCGTTCGCGGAGCGGTTCGCCGCCGCCGGTACCGACGTGCTGGTCTTCGACTACCGCGGCTACGGCACCAGCGACGGCACGCCGCGCCAGAACGTGGCGCACCTGCGACACCGGCAGGACTACCACGCGGCCATCGCGCACGCGCGCAGCCTTCCCGGCGTCGACCGCGAGCGGATCGTGCTGTGGGGCAGCTCCTACTCCGGCGGGCACGTCATCCCGGTCGCGGCGCGCGACGGGCAGGTCGCCGCCGTGGTCTCGCAGGGCGCGGCGATGGACGGGCTGGCCGCGCTGCTGGAGATCGGGCGCTACGCCGGTGTCGGGCAGCTGCTCAAGCTCACCGCCCACGGTCTCCGCGACGTCGCCGGGTCACTGCTCGGGCGCCCACCGCACCTCATCCCGGTGGTGGGGCCGCCCGGCTCACTGGCCGCGATCACCGCCGAGGGCGCCGAGGCCGGCTACCGGTCGATCATGGGGCCGACGTTCCGCAACGAGATGTGCGCCCGCGGCGCTCTGATCATCCCGCTCAACCGACCGGTCACGGCTGCCGCGAAGCTGCGGGCGCCGCTTTTCCTGGTGCTGGCCCAGGACGACAACATCGCCCCACCGAAGTCGGTGCGCGCGGTCGCGGCGAAGGCCGGAGCCGGCGCGGAGCTGCTGGTGCTGCCCTCGGGGCACTTCGACATCTACACCGGCGAGATGTTCGAGCGCTCGGCCACGGCGCAGGTGGAGTTCCTGACCCGCACCCTGAAGGTCGCATCCTGACACCTCAGCGCGTGGGGACGCCGTGCGCGGCCTCCAGCATCGCGGCCAGCTCGGCGATCTTGACCCGCTCGGCACCGCGGGTCCCGCCGCGCCGCACCTCCTCGGCGTCCAGGCGCAGCCAGGCCGTCCAGTCCACCGGCCGGATGCCGTGTGCGGTGAGCGCGGCGCGCAGCGCCTCCGGTTCGGGGTGCGCGGGCGTCGGGAGCGAGGGCAGGTCGGCGAGCAGGGCGGCGACCGTCTCCGCGGCGTCACCCTTGTTGGTGCCGATCACCCCGGTCGGGCCGCGCTTGATCCACCCGGTGACGTAGGCACCCGGCACGGGGACGCCGTCGCGCACGATGCGCCCGCCCTCGTTCGGGACGGTGCCCGTGCGCGCGTCGAACGGCAGGCCGGGCACCGGCTCGGCCGAGTAGCCGATCGCCCGCACGACCAGCCCCACCTCGAGCGTCTCCTGCTCGCCGGTACCGACCACGCGCCCGTCCGCGTCGATCCGGTTGCGTTCCACGACCACGCCGGACACCCGGCCGCCGTCCCCGAGCAGCCGCACCGGGCTGCGCAGGAACCGTAGGTGCACCCGGCGCGGCGCGGCGGTGACGCCGTCGGACCCGCGGGCCGCCCACCCGGTGAGCATCGTCAGGTTCTGGCGCTGCCGCTTGTCCTCGGGTTCGTCGATGTCGGCCGCGAGCAGCCCGTCGTCGTGCACGATCACGTCGGCTCCGGCGAGCTCGCCGACCTGGCGCAGCTCCGCCGGGGTGAACCGCACGTGCTGCGGGCCGCGGCGGATCAGCACGTGCACGTCGCGGACGGCGCTGACGCGTAGGGCGTCGAGCACCGGGTCGGGGACGTCGGTCCCGGCCATCTCCTCGGCGGTCTTCACCAGCACGCGCGCGACGTCGAGGGCGACGTTCCCGGCGCCGACCACCGCAACGCCGGGGTGGTCCAGCGCGGGGTCGAGCCCGGTGACGTCCGGATGCCCGCAGTACCAGCTGACGAACGCACCCGAGCCGAACGAGTTCGCCAGCTCCTCCCCCGGGACGCCGAGCGTGCGATCGATCGAGCTGCCGGTGGCGTGGACGATCGCGTGGAAGTGCTCGCGGAGCACGTCGAGCCCGATCCCACCCTCCCCCACCCGGACGCCGCCGAGGAACTCCACGTGGGCCGGGTCGAAGGGGGTGCGCAGCACCCGGATGACCGACTTCATCTTCAGGTGGTCGGGGGCGACGCCGTACCGGACGAGGCCGTAGGGCGCGGGCAGCCGATCAAGCACCTCGACGCTCACCGGCTCGCCCGAGGCGAGGAGTGCGGCCGCGGCGTAGAGACCGGACGGGCCCGCCCCGATCACCGCGACCCGAGCCTTGCGGTCCTGCATACATCGTCTCCCGCCGCCGAAGGTGTGGCGGGTTCGAACCTACCGTCGTCTCAGGGCGGGTCGAGGGGCGGGAACCGCGGCGGGCGCTTCTCCAGGTACGACGCCACCCCCTCGCGCAGGTCCGGCGAGCCGATGAACCGGTCGAGGTGGTCGTGGGAGCGGGCCAGCGCGTCGTCGAACGTGGCGTCCTGGTCGTCGAGCACCTGGCCGGCGATCACCGCCATCGCCCGCGGGCTGCAGTGCCGGGCGAGGTCGCGGGCGTAGGCCTGGGCGGCGGCGAGCACGTCCGCGGGTGGGGTGACGCGGCTCACCACGCCGAGCGCCTTCGCCTCCGGCGCGTCGAAGGTGCGCGCCGACAGCAGCAGGTCCAGGGCGTTCTCGGTGCCGACCAGCCGGGTCAGGGTCCAGGCGATGCCGTACTCGACGACGAGGCCGCGGCGGGCGAACGCGGTGGCGAACCGGGCGGTGTCGGCGGCGAACCGGACGTGGCAGAACAGCGCCTGCACCAGCCCGATGCCGGCGCACGCCCCGTTGATCGCGGCGATCAGCGGCTTCGGGAACCGGCGGGGCACCTCCACCGAGCGACGATGTAGCCGGGCGCCGGCCTCGCCGAACTCGCCGAGCCGGGACATGTCGACACCGGGGCAGAAGGTGGTGCCCGCCCCGGTCACGACCACCGCGCGGACCTCCCGGTCGGCGGCAGCGGCGGTCAACCGGGCGTAGTAAGCGTGCTCCAGCTCCTCGGACCAGCCGTTACGCCGGTCGGGGCGGTTGAAGGTCAGCGTGAGCACGCCGTCGGCGTCACGGTCGGCGAGCACGGGGTCCTCGGTCACGGCGCGCTCCCCTCGCGTTGGCTCAGCCAGCGTAGAACTCCTCCAGTCGCTCAGCCTCTCCCGTACCTCACGTCGAGCCGCGGCGGGCAGGTCGTGGAACGGCTCGCAGCCTGTGACAGACGTCAGAACGAACCCCTGACTCGACCCACTACGCGACCGAACTCGCCGGCGGCACCATGGAGTCATGACCGAGGTACTGGAGATCGAGGGCGTCGACCATCGTTACGGGTCGCTGACCGCGCTCGACCGGGTGGACCTCACCATCAGCGCGGGCGAGTGCGTGGCGCTGCTCGGCCCGAACGGGGCGGGCAAGACCACCCTCGTCGGGCTGGCCACCGGGCTGCTGGCCGTGCAGACCGGACGCGTCCAGGTCTGTGCCGGGGACCCGCGCCGGGCGGCGACGCGCCGACATCTGGGGGTGGTGCAGCAGTCGATGGGGTTTCCCACCACGGCGACCGTCGCCGAGCTGGTGCGCGGTGCGGCGGTACGCGCCGGGCGAGCGGCCACGGCGGCTGGGCCGGTAATCGCCGAGGTCGGCATCACCGACCTGGCGCGGCGCCGCGCAGGGAAGCTGTCCGGCGGCCAGCGGCAACGGCTGGCACTGGCGATGGCGCTGGTCGGCGATCCGGACCTGCTGATGCTCGACGAGCCCACCGTCGGCCTGGACATCGCGGCACGCCGCACGTTCTGGCAGACGCTGGCCGCCCGCCGGGACGCCGGCGTCGGGGTGGTGCTGACCACGCACATCGTGGCGGAGGCGGCCGCGGTGGCCGACCGCGTCGTGGTGCTGCACCGCGGCCGCGTCGTGGCCGCGGACACCCCGACCGGGCTCACCGCACGCCTGCCCGACCGCACCATCACCGCGCGAACCGTGCTCGACGATGCTGCGCTGCGCGCGTTGCCCGACGTGCTGTCGGTGACGCGCGACGGGGACCGCGTCCGAGTGGACACGGCCGAGCCCGAGCGGGTGCTGCGACGGTGGCTGGCAGCCGACGAGCAGCTGGCGGACCTGCGCGTCGAAGGGGCCGGCCTGGAGCAGGCGCTGTTCGCGCTCACCGGTGAGGCCAGCGGCGGTGAGGCGTCATCGACGAGAAGGTGGGGGCGGTGGCATGAGCACGATGATCGGGACGAGAGCGGCGCCCGGGCGGGTGCCCGACGTCCGGGTGCTGGGCGTGGAGGTGGCCGAGGGGCTGCGCGCGATCCTGCGCGAGCCCACGGCGCTGTTCTTCTCGGTCCTGATGCCGGTGATGTTCTTCGCGCTGTTCGCCTCGCTGTTCGGCGGCCAGCCGGCCCCGTCCGGCCTTCCGGTGGCCGCCACCATGCTGGCCACCTACGGCACGTTCGGCGTCGTGTCGGTGATGCTGCTCAACCCGGGCATCAGCGTGGCCGAGGACCGCACCCGCGGCTGGCTGCGGGTGAAGAAGGTGTCGGCGGCCCCGATCGGCACGACGATCGCCGCCAAGGTGATCGCGACCCTGCCGTACGCGCTGGCGGTCATGCTCGCGATCAGCGCGGTGTCGCTGCTGCTGACCGGGCCGGTGCTCGGGTTCGGCACCTGGCTGCGGCTGGTGGCGGTGCTGCTGTTCGGCGGGTTGCCGTTCGCGCTGCTGGGGCTCGCGGTCGGGTTCGTCGCCTCGTCGAACGCGGCTGCGGCGATCCTGAACGCCGTGCTGTTCCCGACGGTGATCGCCTCGGGGCTGTGGTTCCCACTGGAGTGGATGCCGACGTTCGTCCAGAACCTGGCACCGTTGCTGCCCACCTATCACCTGGCCCAGCTCGCGCTGGCGCAGCTGACCGGGGGTGCGGCGCTGGTGCACCTGCTCGCGCTGCTGATCACCACCGCCGTCGGCGGGTTCCTGGCCGGGCTCGCCTACCGCAACCTGCGGCTGTGAGGCCCAGGCCCTCGTGCGCGGAAATCGCTGCTGGAACAGCGTTATCCGCGCACGGGCGCGTCAGCGCAGGCGGTCGGTGTCGAAGCAGGTGCGGGAGCCGGTGTGACAGGCCGAGCCCTTCTGGTCGACCGTGACCAGCACCGCGTCACCGTCACAGTCCAGCCACACCTCGTGGACGTGCTGGGTGTGGCCGGAGGTCTCACCCTTCACCCAATACTGCGCGCGGGAGCGCGACCAGTAGGTGGCGCGGCCGGTGGTCAGGGTCCGGTGCAGCGCCTCGTCGTCCATCCACGCGATCATCAGCACCTCGCCGGTGCCGCGCTGCTGGACGATCGCACACACCAGCCCGTCGGGCGTGCGCTTGAGCCGCCCGGCGATGGCCGGATCCAGCTGCGAGACCTCGACCCGGCTCACCGGACCTCCACACCCGCGGCCCGCAGCCGGTCCTTGACCTCGTGGATGCGGAAGTGCCCGAAGTGGAACACTGTGGCAGCGAGCACGGCGTCGGCCCCTGCCCGGACCGCGGGTACGAAGTGCTCGACATCGCCCGCACCACCGCTCGCGATCACCGGCACGTCCACGGCCGCCCGCACGGCGGCGATCATCGCCAGGTCGAACCCGGCGCGGGTGCCGTCGGCGTCCATCGAGTTGAGCAGGATCTCGCCGACGCCGAGCTCCTGCCCGCGAGCGGCCCACTCGACGGCGTCGATCCCGGTACCGCAGCAGCCGCCGTGCGTGGTGACCTCCCAGCCCGACGGTGTCGGCTCGCCGCCCTCGGGGACCGTCCGCGCGTCGACCGAGAGCACGATGCACTGCGCCCCGAACCGCCGGCTGGCCTCGTGCAGCAGCTCCGGGCGGAGGATCGCCGCGGTGTTGATGCTGACCTTGTCCGCCCCGGCGCGCAGCAGCGTGTCGACGTCGTCGGGGCTGCGGATGCCACCGCCGACGGTGAGCGGGATGAACACCTGCTCTGCGGTGCGGGCCACGACGTCGAGCATGGTGGTCCGCTCTCCCGACGACGCCGTGACGTCGAGGAACGTCAGCTCGTCGGCACCCTCGGCGTCGTAGACCCCGGCCATCTCGACCGGATCGCCCGCGTCGCGGAGGTCGGCGAAGTTGACGCCCTTGACCACCCGGCCGGCGTCGACGTCGAGGCAGGGAATGACGCGGACTGCCACACCCATCAGGCTGCCCCGATCATCCGGCTGCCCGCCTCGCGAGGTTCACGGCCCGCACCGCAGCAAGCGCCTCGGGCAGGGTGAACCGCCCGGCATAGAGCGCCTTGCCGACGATCGACCCCTCGATGCTGACGCCGGTGACCGCCACCTCGGCCAGCGCGACCAGGTCGGACACCTCCGCGATGCCGCCAGACGCGATCACCGGCGCCGCGGTGGCCGTCGCGACGTCGCGGAGCAGCTCGATGTTCGGGCCGCGCAGGGTGCCGTCCTTGCTGACGTCGGTGACGACGTAGCGCGCGCACCCGTCGCGGTCCAGGCGCTCGAGGGTCTCCCAGAGGTCGCCGCCGTCGGTGGTCCAGCCGCGGGCGGCGAGGCGGTGCCCGGCGCCGGTGACGCGCACATCGAGGCCGACGGCGATCTGCTCGCCGTGGGTGGCGATCGCGCGGGCACACCAGGCGGGGTCCTCCAGGGCGGCCGTGCCGAGGTTCACCCGGGCGCACCCGGTCGAGAGGGCCCGTTCGAGGGACACGTCGTCACGGATACCGCCCGACAGCTCCACGTTCACGTCCAGCTCGCCGACGACGTCCGCGAGCAGCTCGGCGTTGGAGCCCCGGCCGAAGGCGGCGTCAAGGTCGACGAGATGGATCCACTCCGCGCCGTCGTCCTGCCACGCGAGCGCGGCCTCCCGGGGTTCGCCGTACCCGGTCTCGGTGCCCAGCTCACCCTGGATCAGCCGGACGGCCTGACCACCGGCGACGTCGACGGCGGGAAGCAGCGTGAAGTTCACGCAACGCAGCGTACCGAGGGCACTCGTCTGGGTCTCTCGGCCCGGCAGCAGCGCAGAACTGTCGGTGACACCGACACCCGACGAGCCGCCAGGTCGGTGCGCGCGCCCAGCGGTAGGGTCGGCTGCCGTCGGCACCCGACCGGGGTGCCGCCGGACGTCCATCGGAGAACCCGTGAAGATCGCACACCTCGTCCCGACCCTGCACCCCGGCGGCCCGGAGATCGGACTCGTCGACCTGGCGGGTGCGGCCCGGGAGGCGGACCTGGACCTGGTGGTCATCGCGCTCGCGTCGACCTCGGACACTACTCAGGTCAGCGCGCTGCGCCGGCTTGACGTGCCGGTCGCGGAGCTGGGGCTCGCCCCGTGGGACCCACGTGCGGCGGCGCGCACCGCGCGGCTGCTCCGCGAACGGGAGGTGCAGCTCGTACACACGCACCTGCCGCCCGCCGACGTGGTCGGGGCCGCGGCAGCGCTGCGCAACCGGGTGCCCGCGGTGTCCACGCTGCACCGCATCGAGAACCTGCCCGCCGAACGGATCGACCGCGTCAAGCGCAGCGCGAAGATCCTTGCTCGGCAGCGGTTCATGGCCAGGACGATCGCGATCTCGCAGGTACAGCGCGAGTGGTACGGCAGGCTGTCGGGCTCCGAGAAGGATCTCCTCGTCGTGCCGAACGGCGTGGTCGACCGGGGGCTCATCGATGACGCCGAGCGAAAGCGGCGCCGCCTGGCACTGGACGTCGGCGACGGTGACGTGCTCGCCGTGAGCACCGCGCCGATGCGCCGCGACCAGGGCCACGACCTGCTGCTCGACGCCCTCGAGGAGCTGCCCGACGGGGTGCCGCTGGTGGTCGCGCTGGCCGGCGACGGGCCGCTGCGGCCGTGGCTGGAGTCGCGGGTGGACAGCTCCGACGACCTCGCCGACCGCGTGCGCTTCGTGCACCGCCACCAGGACCCGACCGGCCTTCTCGCGGCCGCCGACCTGGCGCTGCACACCAGCCGCTCCGGCGCGGTTCCGACCGCCCTGCTGCGGGCGATGGCCGCCGGTGTGCCCGCCGTCGCCACCCGCGTCCCCGGCGTCCCGGAGATCGTCACGACCGCCACCGGGGTGCTGGTGCCGCTCAACTCGGGACGGATCGCCGACGCGCTCGTCGGGCTCGCCGAGGACGCCGACCTCCGGGAGCGGTTGGGAGCGGCGGCACGGGCCCGGTTCCTCGCCAACTTCGAGGCGGTCGGGTGGGCGCGACGGCTGCGGGACGTCTACGAGTCGGTGCTCGAGGACTCGCGCACCCGACAGCGACGCAAGCGATAACGGCCACGGCGCTTCAGAAGGGCGGCGGTTCATCGGAATCGTCGAGGTTGCGCAGCGGTGGCGGATCCGGCGGTGGCTTCGGCTCCGGGATGTAGATGATCGGACCGTCGCACCGGGCTGATGGTGACGTGTCCTCGCCGGGCTGCGGGCCGGCCTCAGCGGGCTCTCCCAGCGGGACGATCACCGGCTCACCGCGGGTGAGGACGGTAAGTCCCAGCGGGCTGTCCCAGACGAACCAGCCGGGCGCGAGCTGCTTGAGCAGCCACCCGGCCTGGTGCTTGTAGTGGTGGTGCTTGACGCAGAGGGGCCCAAGATTCCACGAGACCGTCGGCCCGCCGCGGGCGTGGTCGACCGTGTGGTCGATCTCGGATCGGCTCGCGCGGCGCCGGCAGCCCGGAAACACACAGGACCGGTCCCGCACCTCGATGTGCCGCTGCAGCGCAGCCGTCGGAAAGCGGCGGTGGGGGTAGTGGTCGAGGAGCGCGCGACTGGCCGCGGCGAGGCGATGCTGTGCAGCGACGTCCGCGATCACGCCGGCCCACCCGTCGCACGACCCCGGCTCGGCGACCAGCTCGTCGAGCTGCGCGGCGGTGATCTGTAGCTCGACGATCCCACCTCGGCAGGGCGTACGGGCGTCGAGGGGCAGGGCATCGGGTGTCGGGCGACGCCGGGTGACACCTTCAGAAAGCAGGTAGCCGAGATCGTTGGTGACGGCAAATCGCCAGGTGCACGGCCGCTGCCGCGCCACCAGGGCACGTGCGACCGGGGCCAGCACGGCACCGGCCCCCGCGACATCGCCCGGGCGCTCGTCTCGGCCCATCAGCGTGGTGATCTCCGCCCGCACCTCGACGCCGGGCAGAACGGCCGGCCCCGGGGCTGCGGGAGCGGGTGCGTCGTCGACGAACTCGGCTCGAGCGACATCGGCAGCAGGTTCGGAGATGTTCACGGCGTCGTCTGTGCCGTCGTCTGCCGTCTCACCCTCCGCGCCGAAAGTGGTCGCGGGTGTGCCGTGGTCGGCACCCTCGTTCGCGGCCGGGCCGGCAGCGTTGTGCTCGGTGGACGCCGATGCTGCGGGAGCCGGGCGCTCGCCGTCCTCCGCAATGCTTGGCTCGGCGTCACGCGCCGCCTGGGCGATCAGCGCCGCGACGATGCCCTCGCCCGTCATGCCCTGGAATCGGCCGTCGATCATGCCGAGGAAGAGATCGGCCTCGATCTGGCCGCGAAGACCCGGGTGGCCAGCGGCCCGGGCCGCCTCGGCAAGCTCCCGGACGCGCTCGCACGCGAGCAGCGCCTCGTCGGCCGGGAGACCCGAGGCGGTGATGACCACCGTGCCGTCGGCGTCGAGATATCCGGTGACCCCGCGGTCGCGCACGGCGCGCTTGTAGCGACGAGCGGCGGCCGACGGGTCGATCCCGATCACGAGCCTGCGTAGCCGGAAGGCGAGCTGGCCAGGAGTCAACCGGCGGGCACGCGGCAGCAGCTCGGCGCAGACCGCCACAGCCTGCTCGTCGGTGAGCATGGTGGTCTCGAAGGAGAACACGCTGGCCTTGGCACGATCGATCTCGCCCGCGTCGAGCGCTGCGTGGACCTCGGGGAGCCGGTGGACCAGGTCCTCGGCGAACCCCTGCTCCCGATCGACGGCCCGCGATCCCATCGTCAACGCGACCCGGATCTCCTCGCCGGAGTACTGGTACAGGTGGGGCAGGCGCTCGACCTCACCCTCGCCGGCGAACGGGGCGCAACGACCGACCTCCGCGATCAGCGTGAGCAGCCGGGCCTGCTCGTGGGCGAGCTGGCGCGCCTGCGCGACGAGCACCTCGACGATCTCGTCGTTGGTGACCCGGGCCGGGTCGATCCCGGCCAGGAGACCGGCGAGCTCGGGACCGGGTGGTTGCAGCCGGAGGTGACGCGGCACGGACACCGCCGTCGCCACGCTCACCGCGCCCACCTCGGCACCGGGAGGCCGAGTGACTGCACCAGCCACCGGATCGAACACATGTTCGAATACTAGCAGCAGTCATGGCCTCTGTCGACGCGGTCTGGCATGATCGTGTGCACCCGTTGACGGCGGGCACGCTAACCGACGACGTCGCGCAGCCAGTTCAGCAGCACCGCGGCTCCAGCGTCGCCGGACTTCTCCGGGTGGAACTGGGTGGCTGCCAACGCGCCGTTCTCGACAGCCGCGACGAAGTCCTCGCCGTGGTGCGCCCAGGTGACCAGCGGCGGGCGCCGCACAGCGCCGTTCCCGGCCTCGTCGAGCTCCCAGCGCCGTACCCCGAACGAGTGCACGAAGTAGAAGCGGGTGCCGGGATCCATCCCGGCGAAGAGGCTGGACCCCGAGGGCACCCGCAGGGTGTTCCAGCCCATGTGCGGCAGCACGTCGGCCTTGAGCCGCTCTACGGTGCCGGGCCACTGCCCGCAGCCCGCGATATGCTCACCCCACTCGACGCCAAGGTCGAACAGCACCTGCATCCCGACGCAGATGCCCAGCACCGGACGGCCACCGGCCAGGCGACGTGCAATGATCCGCGGCCCGTCAACGGCGGTGAGCCCCGCCATGCACGCCCCGAAGGCCCCCACCCCGGGCACGACGAGACCGTCGGCCTCCAGCGCGGCGTCGGCATCGGCCGTGACGGTGACGTCAGCGCCGACGCGGCGCAACGCGCGCTCCGCGGAGCGCAGGTTGCCCGATCCGTAGTCCAGCACGACGATCCGCGACACGGGCTCAGGGTAACCGCAACGCTGTTGCCCTCGACCACAGCTCATGCTGGAGGCATGAGCTGTCAACTCATGCTCGCGACGGACCGAGCAGATCGCGGTGCTTCGCGTCGAACTCGCGCACAGCTGCTGAGCTGGCGTAGGGCGCAGCGGCGTGACGGAACTCGCTCAGTAGGCGCCGCTCGCGGGGTGAGTCGAGCCGGCGGATGGCTGTTGCCGCTTCGCTGGCTGTCTCGCATGCCCGCTCGATCGCGCCGGTACCGATCCGGGCCGTGGCGAGGTCGAGCAGTATCCCGGAACGGTCCCGGGTAAAGCTGGGGTCGATCATCGCGACAGCGCTGCGGAGGTGGGGCTCCGCCTCGGTCGGACGTCCGAGCGCCACCAGCGACCAGCCAGCAAGAGCGTGTGCGTCGGCCTGGTTGAACCAGTAGATCCACGGTGGCTCTTCCTCGGGCACTGACCGTGCCAACAGGTCGAAGCTGCGGTCCTGGGCGCGCAGGCAGGTTGAGGCGTCTCCGGAGTACGCGGCGGCGAGCGCGAGACGACCATGAAGTGAGGCAGCCACGGCGGGGGTGAGCTGCTTCTCGACAGCCAGCGCGGACTCGGCCATGGTGACGCCATCGCGGGGGTTGCTCGACTGCGCAGCTTGCACACTCATGTTGCCGAGGATGTTGGCACCGATGGCCCGGTCTCCACTGACGTGCGCGGCACGTAGCGCTACCAGGAAGTTCCGCTGAGCCTTTGCGGGCTGGTTGCAGTCCTCAGCCAACCAGCCAGCCAACCGACCCATCTCCGCAGCCACGGCGTGCAGCCGCTTACCGACCTCTTCGGAGTAAGCAGCTTTGTCCAGCATCCCGACGACAAGCCGCAGGTCCGATCGCACGGCCGGAAGCAGGGTGCCGCCACCGACGGCATCGTCCGCCCGACGTCGCACCTCGGCGACACGCTCGAGGTCATCAACAAACGCGTGGTCGATCCGCTGGCCGGTGAGCGAGGCCGTCACCCGACCGGGGTCGAGCAGCCACTGGTGCGCGGCCGAGGTCAGCGTCAGCCCGGTCATGGCCAGGAAGTATCGGCGCTCCATGGCGTCAGCATCCACGACCTCGGCCAGCGCTGCTACCGCACCGGCGTGATCCCACGGGAGGTCCAGCCCGTCGTCGGCCGGGACGTACCGCAGCGGCCCCGCCGCAACCCAGCCCAGCGCGTCGAGCGTGACGGGTTCCCCCAGCCGCTGGTACAGCAGATGACACACCAGCGCCAGCCACGGCTGGCGGGGCACAGCCGGAACACGACGTCCGGCCGGGGCGTACACCCACCGGCGCGCGTTGCGTGGATGGCCATAAATACCCAGGCCCAGCGTGGCGGCCAGCTCGTTGCACCTGGCACCGAGGTTCTCCGGAGTCCACCTCGCCCGGGCCAGCAACCGCTCCAACGCGGCATTGCATCGGGCCTGCCCGTCATTCACCGTCATGGTCGTCCCACCCTCGCAGTCGTGCTCGTTCGGCACTGACCGTAACGACCCAGACACCCCCAGAGCGGCGAAACGTGCGAAACGTGTATACCCGATCAGCGGTTCTGCTCAGGCCGAGGCACCAAGGTCACAGCCATGAACCGAGCTACCGAGTCGTCCTTGTCAGAAGCTGCGGGAAACGACGTGACCGAGCGACGTTGCCGGTGCCACCTTCCGCTGGTACCACCCGACGAGCTACCGCACTGGTGGCCCCAACGCGACCCCGAACCGGGCGAACAGGTGCTGGCTGTCACGCCGTACCAGCAGAATCCGGAGTTTCTGCGCCTGGTTCGGCTGCGCGACGGCTGGCACCACCGCGGCTCGGACACCGACCATCCCGACGCCACACCGCCGGTGCCGTGGGCAGACACGGGCCGGTGCTGGGCCGGGGCACACCACGCGGTCGTCGACGCCACGGAGCTCGTCGCCAGCGCCGAACAGCGGCCCCACCTCGTGGCTCTCACCGACACGATCACCCCACCACCGGTGATCGGCTCGCCGCCGTCGCCCGAGGGAGCCGACGGTGCAGACGCCGGTTGAGCCGTGGATAGTATGGATGACCTGCGTGGGCGACGGCCGAGAACACGCCGTCCCCGATGAGCAGCTCACTGCCGGGTCCGAGCGGGACCGCGGAGTCTACGACGCGTTGTGCGGCCAGACGATCGCCCCGCACGCGATGACGCACCCACCGGGGCGACGATGCGCTGACTGCTCGACCGTGGTGCGTGCCGCATACAGCCCGCCCGAGAAGGACGCGTGGTGGCGGCGCGGACCGTTCGCGCGGATCAAGCGGGCGCGCCGAGACGCACCGGGAGAGCCGTAAGGCCACGGACGATCATGCTGGGTCGATACACCAGCTCGGCCGGGTCGACAGCCAGGGTGAGGTCCGGGTAGCGGGCGAGCAGGGTACGGATCGCCACCTCCCCCTCCATGCGGGCCAGCTGGGCGCCGAGACAGTGATGCAGGCCGTGACCGAAGTCCAGGTGGCCGGAGGCATCGCGGTCGATGCGCAGCTCGTCGGCATCCGGAAACCGGGACGGGTCACGGTTGGCCGCGGCCAGGGAAAGGCGCACCACGGAGCCCGCCGGGATCGTCGTACCCGCCACCTCGACGTCGGTGGTGGGGAACCGGTAGGTGGCGTTCTGCACGGGGCCGTCCCAGCGCAGCACCTCCTCGACCAGCGACGACGTCAGCTCGGGGCGCTCGCGGAGCAGTGCCAGCTGGTCGGGGTGGGTGAGCAGGCCGAGCAGCGCGTTGCCGATCAGGTTGATCGTGGTCTCGTTTCCGGCGACGAGCAGCAGCACGCCCATGGCGACGAGCTCCTCGTGCGAGAGCCGGTCGCCGTCGTCGGCGACCTCGATGAGTGCGCTGAGCAGGGCATCGTCGGGCTCGGACCGCTTGCGGTCGACGAGCTCACCGAGGTAACGCGCGATATTGGCCGAATCGGCCGCCGTCTCCTCGGTCGAGATCTGGTCGACCAGAGTGTTCGACCATGCCGTGAACTCACCGCGGTCCCCGACGGGCACGCCGAGCAGCTCGCAGATCACTTGGACGGGCAACGGCCCCGCATACGCGGTCATCAGGTCGACGAGATCGTCGTCCACGCCGTCGAGGAGCTCGGCGGCGATCTTCTCGACCCGCGGGCGCAGCTCTGCTGTGCGCCGCAGCGTGAACGACCGCGAGACGAGTTTGCGCAGCCGGGTGTGGTCCGGCGGGTCCATCATGAGCATCGTCGGCAGCCGGAACGTGGGTGCGCCCGCCCGCGCTTCGGGGGAAGCGTGTCGCCAGTCCTTGCTGAACCGCGGGTCGGTGAGCGCGGCGCGGACGTCGTCGTAACGAGAGATCAGCCAGAACAGCCCCTCGGGCCGCTCGACGACCCGCACCGGCTCGCTGTCCCGTAGCGCGGCGTAAGCGGGGTAGGGATCGTGCCAGAAATCCCCCCTCGAAGAGCGGGAAGTCCTTGGCCACGGTCATGGTGCCCCCTCACGTCCGCCGGCATCAGCCTACGCGACGGTCGGAGTGAATCGATTGGGCGCGAGCGCCGCGGGGGCGAACGGCACGTCCTCCGGGGGTGGGCAGCCGGTGATCACCGCGGCCGCGACTGCGGCGAGCGCGGGTGCGGTCTCGATACCGGACCCGCCCTGGCCGGCGACGAACCAGAACCCGGGATCATCCGGCCACGCCCCGACGACGGGACGGCGGTCCGCGACGAACGAGCGCAGGCCGGCCCAGCTGGTCCGCACCGAGCGCAGGCCCAGCGCCGTGACGGCCTCGACGCGCTCCAGCGCCGCGGCGACGTCGCGCTCGTCGGGGCGCGCATCCCCGGGCTCGACGGGGGTCTCGTCGCCGGGCGAGACGAGCAGGTCGTCGCCCTCGGACTTGAAGTAGAACCCCTCACCAACCTCGACCACCATCGGCAGGCGACCGTCGGGGCACCGCAGCCGGGACGGCTCCGGCACCCGGGCGAGCGCGATCGTGCGGCGCAGCGCGACGAGCCCGAGCCGCGGCACCCCGGCCAGCGCCGCCACCTCGTCGGCCCACGCACCGGCGGCGTCGACCACCGCTGCGGCGGCGAGCACCTCCCCGCCCGCCTCGACCCGCCAGCCGATGCCGTCGCGCCGCAGCGCCGTCACCGGCGCTCCGGTGCGGACCTGCCCACCGCGGTGGCACAGCCCGCGAACGTAGGCCTGGTGCAGCGCATCAGTGTCGATGTCGGCGGCGTGCTCGATCAACCCGGCCGCCCGGATCCGGCCGGGCGCCAGCGCCGGACAGCGCCGTCGGGCCACCGCCGGCTCGACGGGCACCGGCGCGTCCGGCTCGCCCGCGCGCTCGGCCAGCAGCGCCGCGAGCTCACGTTCCCCCGGGGCGTCGACGGCGACCCAGAGCACCGGGCGCGGGGCCAGCAGCGGCGGGGCGTCCAGCTCGGCGGCGAGCTGGAGGAACCGCGGCCCGCTCGCCGTGATCAGGGCGCGCACGACGTCGACACCGTGGCCGGGGATCCACGTCGCCGCCGAGCGGGCGGTGGCATGTCGGGCCAACACGGGCTCGGCTTCCAGCAGCACCACCGAGCGCGACGCGGCCAGCTCGAAGGCCACCGAGGCGCCCGCGATGCCGCCACCGACCACCACGACGTCCGGAACATCCATGGGTCGACGGTAGCCACCGGGAAAACCCGTGGCCTGCCCGCGCCCAGGCACTTACGATGGCACCCATGCGCCTGTAGAGACCGTCGCCCGTCCCCAGCCATCCGGCCGGCCCCAGGAGAGATCCCGGGCCGCTCCGGCCCTGCTGTGCCGGCCCCGTCCTTATCTGCAGGAGGTTCTGATGCGTGATCCTGACCTGTCCACTGTGGTCGGTGACGACGCCGTCGTTGACGACTCTACCGACGCCGAACCGGCGCCGACCAATCGCGCGGCCCGCCGCGGCCGCGCGGGCAAGAAGGCCCCGAGCGGAGCGGTCCACGCCCGCTCCGCGGGCCACGCCCGCGCAGCGCAGGGCCGCCGGATCAACCCGGTGCGTCGCACCGGGTGATCCGTCCCCGGCGCCGCCGGCCCGCCGGCCCGGGTCCGGCGGCGCCCCACGGCCCCGGGTGGCGGCGTGTGACGCTGTCGCCGGGAGTCTCGGGGGGTGCGCCG
>JBBSQN010000008.1:0-72735 GCA_038257875.1 Mycobacteriales bacterium | reverse complement strand
TCCAGCACCGGTTGGGTCGTCGTCGAGGACACGCACCGACACTACCGGAAACCAGGCCAGATCTCAGCTATTTTCGGGAACGATCAGGTCACGAAAACCCCAGGCCAACAGCCGAATCCATCAGCGACTTCCGGAGGTCTGAGTCTAACCGTGACATCGGCCGGATCGCTGGTCACTTCAGGCACGGGATAATTCCCTCCTTCTTGGACGTTGTGGTTCCGGACTGCTTTTCCGGTA
Source organism: Mycobacteriales bacterium (assembly GCA_038257875.1). Lineage (GTDB taxonomy): Bacteria > Actinomycetota > Actinomycetes > Mycobacteriales > Pseudonocardiaceae > Pseudonocardia. Next base: position 72,498 of record JBBSQN010000008.1, on the reverse strand, counting down.
CGCGGTGCCGAGGAGTCGGACCAACCTCACTCACTCACCCACCCGCCGGAGACGACGCTCGAGCCTCCGGCCTGCGCATACAGTACATCTCCCCGGCGATGATGAAGTGCCTGGACGTGGACCCGTTAACCGTGGCAAGCAGGGCAACGTACGGATCCATCACCACCGACGGCGCAGCGACTACCGACCACTCAGTGTGTAAACCTGGGCGTGCGCCTCCTTCGCGAGCCGAAGGAGCATTCTGGTACGCATAAGTGGATAAAGCGAGAAGTGATCGGTACTCGGTGCGATCACATGACGCGCCTCCGAACGCTGGAGTTCTACGATCAGCTCGTCGAAAGCACTGAGGTGACTTGAGCTACTTACGTTGTCCTCGTGAAATACCGTGGCGAAGCAGTAACCCGCGGCTTCGGCGTAGTACTCGAGGACACGCTCCATCTGTCGTATGTCGTTACCCGGCACCTCTGGGTCAATCCGCATATAGCCGTAGATCAGCAGCTTCACCTCGTCTCCTTCCCTTGAACCGAAACGGCCAGACCGGCAGCGGGCACCGGAGTCCAGCACCACCGACCCGGCCACTACCCCGGCGCTGACGAGCGAACCGACCAGGCCCACCGCGCTCGAACCCCGCACGGAGCTGTCCATCGATCACCGCGTGCTCGCGGCCGTCCACCACACCGGTCAACCACTCGATCACGACATGACGCCGGGAGGCGGCACCAGCGGCAAGGTCGGGGGGTAACCGCCGCCGGTGCCGCCAGCTCAGATACCGCCCCCTCGCGGGGCGGCGGCCGCTCCGGGCGACGGTCGTGGCACGAAGACCACGTCGCTGACGTCGACCACCGCGTGGTGCACGCCGTCCCAGCATCGGCCCACCTCCGCCCACGGCACCGGCCGTGGGACGGGATGGCTCGCGCGCGGACCGTACGGAGACCAGCCGTCGCCCAGCCGAGCCAGGTACAGGGACCGCGGGCTGTCCCCCGCGAGCGCGACAGCCACCACCTGCTCGCCGGGTTCGGGGTCACGCTGGGGCCACCAGTGCGGTCCGTCCGGCGGGGTGAACGGGAGACGGCATCGGCAGATGTCAGCCACTCTGACCCCGCAGCGCTCCGGTTGCCCACCGCCTACCCGGCAACCGCACCCGACCCTGCCGCCCACCCAAGGCTCGGTGGCGCAGCATCGGCTGACAGTCCCACCAACCGACACCCGGGGCCGTGCGACGGCTGTGCCGTGCACGCGCGCGCCGGAGCGCCGGCTGGGCCACCTCGTCGCCCTGGACGTACCACATGGTGTTCCTAATCATGATCGACTCCTTCCCCTACGATGTCTTGCGCTCAGGTTGCTGCGGTGACCCACCGTCCAATCGCCACCGGTCAGTCCAGCCCTCGGTTGTGCGCTTCACCAGGCCATGCCCTCGCGGTGGGGTGTCCGACAGCCCGAAGCGTAGTTAATCCACAAGCTACACCCATGCAGATACTCTAGCTACTTAGCTGAACCCTGGCAAGGGTGAACCCGGACCACGCCTGGTTAGCTTCGTCCCGCCGGGTCGATGCCTGACGACCGGTCCGATGCCGAGGGAGGATGCCGTGGCACCCGTGTCGCCTGTCGTCGCAGCTCACGAGCTGGGACGACGTCTCCGGGAACGGCGAGAGGCGCTGGGACTGGGCGGCGCCGACCTCGCCCGGGCGGCCCGCTGCACACCGCAGTTCCTCAGCCAGATCGAGACCGGCAAGAGGATCCCCGCCCTCGACAAGCTCACCGCCTTCACCGAGCGACTCGAGTTCGACGACACCGAGACCACCGAGCTCCTCACGCTCCGCGAACAGGGCACCCAGCGCAGCCCCCTCGCCGCCTTCAGCGGCATCTTCGCCCCGGAGGTCCTGCGGTTCTTCGGGTTCGAGCACGGCTGCGAGTCGATCTCCTCCTTCGGTGGCGGGTTGATCCATGGCCTGCTCCAGACACCCGAGTACGCCCGCACCGTCATCCAGGCCGGTGGCGCCTACATCCGCCAGGCCGAGGTCGAACGGCGCGTGCAGGCCCGCCTCATCCGCCAGCAGCGGCTCACCGTCCCCGACCCAGTCGCGCTGTCGGTCGTGATGAGCGAGGCCGTCATCCGCCAACAAGTGGGCGGCCCGGCCGTGCTCGCCGACCAGCTCACCCACCTCGTCCGGCAAGTCGAACAACATCACCCCCGCGTGGAGGTACGCGTCATCCCCTTCACCGTCACCGGCCACCCCGTCATGGGATCCTCGACGTTCCATCTCCTCGGCTTCCCCAGCGCCCGACTGCCCACCCTCGTCTGGCTCGAGACGGTAAGCTCAACCGACCTGATCGAGGACCCAACAGCGGTGCACGAGTACGCCCTCGCCCACACAGCGGCACGCGAGACCGCACTCCCCGCCGCCGACTCGATCGCCCTGATCAAACGTGCCGCCGAGGAGCTGACGTGACAGGCCACGGTCCCGACCGACGACACCCCCCGGACCCACCGTGGGTCAAGGCGCGTCGCAGCGACAACGCCTACGCCTGCGTCGAGGTCCTGATCCGCGACTCCTACCTCATCCGCGACTCCAAACACACACCCCACGGACCGATCCTCGACCTCGACCCCGAAGAATGGACACAGCTCTGCACGACCCTGGTCGGCTTCCACCATGACGAACACCCGACTCGGAGACACCGTGCAGCCACGATCGGCTCCGTTCGCGCCACCGTCCGCTCCGACGGCCACCTCGAGCTAACCGGCCGCACCACGTCCGACCCCCGCACATCGGCCACCCTGACCTTCACACCCATCGAGTACCAGTGCTTCGTGGACGGCATCACCAACGGCGAGTTCACCACACCAGCCACACCCGCCGAGGTCTGAAACCGCGATCGCTTCAAGATCATCGGAAAGTGTCAGCCACATCGACCCGCAGTGCTCCGGTCGCCCACCGCCTACCCGGCAGCCGCACCCGACCCTGCCGCCCACCCAAGGCTCGGTGGCGCAGCATCGGCTGACAGTCCCACCAACCGACACCCGGGGCCGTGCGACGGCTGTGCCGTGGACGCGCGCGCCGGAGCGCTGACTGCGCCGTCCTCCCGTCCGGGAAGTACCACCTGACGTTCATGAACATGATCGAGCCTCCTTGTGCCTCCGTACCGACCTCATCCACCGGGGAGCGGATAGTTGGTACTGTAGGTACATATATACCCGTCGGTCAACCATTTTGTGGGTTTGACCCAACAAAATCGAGGAGTCTTCGTTGCGCCCAGGTCGTCCTCGTTGGCAGGTCGTCTACAACGACCTGCGGTCCAGCATCGACCAGGGCGAGCTGGGCCCCGGAGCGCGGCTGCCGGCCGAGCTGGAGCTGGTCGCCCGGTACGGCTTCAGCCGCAACACCGTCAGGACCGCCCTCGCTCGACTCGAACAGGACGGGCTGGTCACCGCCGGTGCGGGCAGTCTGGGACGAGCTGTCCGCCGCCGCGAGCTGATCCGGTGGAACCTGACGAGGTTCGAGCTCGGCGCCTATGTGGACGATCCGGTCAACCGAGTCGGTCAATGGGATGCGGACGCGCACGCGGAGGGCTGGGACACCCGTCAGGTCATGGCCGGGGTCGCCGAGCTCGCTGCTCCCGACGAGATCGCCCGCTACCTCCGCGTCAAGCCGGGCGCTCGGCTGGTGCGTCGTCGACGGCTGCGGTACGTCTCCAAGGACGACGTGCCCGAACAGCTGGCGCTGATCGCCGACACCTGGACACCGATCGACATCGCCCACAGCGAGGTCGACGGGGTCGCTCCGCTGCTCGAGTCGGACATCGTCGTGGTACCTGGCGGTATCTACCGAGCGCTGGGGTTCCGCCAGGTCCAGTATCGCGACGAAATCCAGGTGCGGATGCCGACCCCGGAAGAGGCCGCCCTGCTCCGCACGCAACCAGGTACCCCGGTGGGGCAGCACGCACGAGTAGGCGTCGACGCCAGCGGACGCCGCGTCCGCGTGCTGGTGAGCGTGTTCGCCGGCGATCGTCAGCGGCTGCGCTACGACCTCGACGTGCCCGAGACCCGGCCCACCCAGGACCTCGCGGACGAGGGCTGACGATGCCGCTGCGGTTCGAGCCGGCGCGACGGGCCGAGCTGGACGTCGTCCTCGACGTCCTCGACGAACCGCTGGGTGACTACACCAGCGCGGCATCCTGCAGTGGCCACCCAGCTTCGGCGACGTCGACGACTGGCGGTCGGCGCGCATCGCCGGCTACGTCGAGGACGGTCAGGCGTGGCTGGTCCGCATCAGCAGTGAGGTCGTCGCCACCTTCAGCCTCGGACCGGTCGACTCGGACTACTCGGACGGCTGGCCCGAGGGGACGCCCTCTACATCTTCCGAATGGCCGTTCGTCGACCGTGGGCCGGCCGCAACCTCGGCGGACGCATCCTCGACTGGGCGAGTGCCCGCGCCCAGGCCCACGGCCACCGGTGGCTGCGCCTGGGCTGCCACCGAGACAACCTCGCACTCCAGCGGTACTACGAGGCACGCGGCTTCCTCCGCGTCGGCACGCTGGTCCGGACCATCACCGACGACTCGCCCGCCGGCTCCGACCAGCCCTACACCCGGGGCTCCGGCGCGCTGTACCAGCGACCCGCCGGGTCCATCCATCTGCCTCCACACGGACTCCGACCAGCGGAGAAGACAGCCATGCCCGACCGCTACGACATCACCGGCGAGGCCGCCATCTGACAAACGAGCCTCCGAGCTCGTCGCCAGCATGAAGCTCGACGACCCACCCGTCGACCCACAGGCATGGAACGCCGCGCTCGAACAAGCCGCCCGCCGGCTGGAGAACCGCGCACGCGAGATCCGACAACGCAACGGCATGTACTTTCGAGTCCTCGGCGAACCCCCGCAACCCAACGGCGACCCCGACCCGGGAACAACATCGTGACCAACCGAGCACGCTTCCGTTACTTGCGGTGCCCTCGTGAAATATCGCGGCGAAGCAGTAACCCTCAGCTGCGCACGGGACTGCGCGGTCAGTCCAGCAGGGCGCGCAGCTGGTTCTCAGCCAGCGCCACCGACGCCATGCGGTCGTCAGCAGTCCCTGCGGAATCGCACCGCACCCGAGACCCGACGCCTCGACCATCGCAGGCAGCACCTGCTCTTGACCTGTCGTCAGTGCCGGGCGCAGCTCCCGGTGCGCGAGAGCTTCCCGGGCCGCGTAGGCATCGGCCGACGCCACGGCGATGATCGCCGTCCGCAGACGCGGCATCATGGTCAGGCGCTGTCCACCCCCACCCACCACGTCACACATCGACCCAACACGGAGCCCTCACACCCCTCACATCACCCCTGAACCGCGAAAACGACTTTGCGCGTCGCCCTGGATCTGGAGGGGATCAGGCATGATCCCAAATCATACGTACGCAAAAGTACGTCTGATTGATCCTACGTCGTGTACCTTGGGAACAAAGCAGCTCTGGGGCAGACCAAGCTGTCACGTGACACAGGAGGGGTACCATGTCGTCGAGCAGTCGTGGGCTCCTGGCAAAGCTAAAATTCGTATTCAGTGGAGCACTAATTCTGTCTGTGGCTTTCACGCCTGCCGCCTACGCTGATCAGGAGCCCAGCGGGGACGACTCCAGCATCTCGTCCGCCCAGGCCAACGAGAGCAAGGTCTTCAACACTGCTGGCGACTACGTTCACATATCAAACACTCCACCTCGAACGGCATCGGGTCACGGCTGGTGGGAAAACGTCTCCAGCGACGCGACGTTGGCCGACGTGACAGTTCAACTGCAAGTCCTGAATAGCGGAAACTGGGTGAAAGTCGGACCTGCAGGAACGGCGCGTGTGCGAAGTGGTGGCGGGGCCGGCAACCGAGCAACCGGGCGGTATGGGTGCGCCAACTCGCTGAATGTCAGCTGGCGTAGCGTCGTGGATGTGGATCTGGTCGGGTACGCTGACAGCCCGGAGAGGCTGTATACTCCATCACGACTTCTGCAATGCGGCGTGTGAGGTTCCTCCGGGTCATCAGATCGGATAAGTGAAGAGGATGACATCTGACAAGATCATCGACATGACGGCGATGGTCGGGCTGTACGGCACCCTGCGTCCCCATCCGTGGATCGCGGCGAACGCCGATCCGCAGGACGCCTACAGCCTCTTCCGCGTCCACGCGACAGCGATGGGATGGTCGGCGTCCAGGCCGGACGGGATCGGGGCAACCGTCTGGGGCATGAACGACGCTGGTCAGGCAGGATCGGGCGAGGAGCGCCGGATCGGATGGTTCCAGGTCGGTCTCGACAAGACGGAGGGGGCACTGCCGCTGGTGCCGCTGGTGGTGTGTGCGTGGAAGTCGCTCGCTCGTATCGGCATGATGGACGTCGATGCGGTGCAGCTGCTCGTTCCGGTACACGAGGCAGCACCCGCATGGACTCATCTCGTCTCCACCCGGTCCTGGTTCACCACCGCCGATCCTGCTGCGCGCGTGCACGCCGAGGTGGTCCTCGACCCGGGCGCGGATGAGACGGGAGAGCAGACCTCGGCGGCTGTGGTGAACGGCATGCAGGCGATCTCCATCAAGCCATTTGCGGTCGCCCCGGTCCCCGACCGCCGCCCGGTGGCAAACCTCGCTTGTGAACCGGCCCTGGTCGGAGACCTGTGGATGGGGCCGACAAGAAATCCGATCACACTCGACGCGGAACTACCCGAATGGACCCCTGAAGCGATCGGCTGGCTGACTTCACTTGTCACCGAGGGTATGAACAAAGCCGGAATCACAACCTCGACCCTGATCAGCATCGTGCGACAACCTTTTCCCGGAGCGGGCGAGGGCAGCCCTCCGGCTGGCGGATGACGCCGGCCACCCAGGCGACGTCCACTCGGGCCACGGGCCGATGCCCGGCCCCACCGCATGTGGGGCCGGGCCCCGAACGTAGCCGAGGCGACGCCGACAAACAGCCCGGAGGATGTCGGGCAACCGGTCATCCGTCGCAGGTAGCGGGCTACGGAGACCATCGCCCGCCTCCTCTGGCGCAAGCCGTGGCAAGGCCACTACCTGCGAAGATCACAAAACGATCATCCCGCTGACCTTCGTAAGGCAGGTCCATTGACCCACACCCGGCGCAGCCAGTCCACCCACACGGTGAGACGGTTGGGAATGACACTGGTCAGGTCAGTCCATGGCGGAAGAGCCCGCAGTGGTGTGCGGTGCGGATCAGTGCTCCGCCCGTGGCCCGGAAACCTGCCTCGCCGTTGTCTGTTGATCTCACCGGAGAGCTCCCCAGGTTGGCGGTCGCAAGGGCCGGGGATGGCGTCCCGGGCCTGCCACCCCGCCGCGGACACCAAGCGGGTGGTGTTCGGCCATCCACGAGAGTCGGCCGCCGGTGATACAGGTCGACTTCTCGCAGGTGAAACCGCAGCCCTCGTCAGTCATGTTGACTGGGCTGCCGGGTTGACGACGCGGGTCAGGGCGGCGCCGAACCCTCCCGAACAGCCCGATGCACACCAAGGATCTGATCACGCCGTCGTACAGTATTTTGGACATAACGCAGACCAGGAGGCTTATTCACGGGCGAGAAGTAGATCATGCTCCACCACGTCTGAGCTGCGGTGATGCTGAACCGTACGCGCGTCCTGAATAAGCCTCCAGGAGGTGGACTCGTGACATCTAGTTCGGACTCATCCAACCAGCACCCGCTTCCAGATACGATCGATACCAGCAAGCCACAGTCAGCTCGATTCTGGAACTACCTACTGGGCGGCAAGGACAACTACCTGGTAGACCGTGAGGCCGGTGACGAGATTCTCGCGCTCATCCCGACACTGGTCGACAGCCAATGCCAGGGAGATGACGTAGTTCGCGGGGCAGTACTTGCCTCGTGGTGATCTTCGGGTTGGTGCACGGAGGGTGACGGGTGGCTGGGTGCATGGCGGTGGCCCGGCTGTCTGGCCGGGTGCGCCGGGTTCCAGGCCCGGGTGGTGAGGTTCTGGTCGAGGGACGGTGTGGGGTCAGGCCGGGTGAGGCCGTGAGGCCGTGAGGCCGCGGTGGTGCCGCAGACGTGCAGGTGGGCGGGTGCGGTGCGGGTGGTGATGCCGCGGGGGGCGTGCGGGAACGCCTGCCTGCTTTTGATCTTGCGGTCGCGGTGGCGGTTGCGGTCGGTGGTGACGCGGGCGGTGGCGATCACGGCCAGGGCGTGGTGGTGGGCGGCGGCCCGGGCGGGTTCGGGGAGGGAGGCGGTGGCGGTGCCGGCCCGGACGGTGGTGATCAGGGTGCGGCGGGTGGTGGTGAACGAGAGGTGGCGGGCACCTCATCCCACCTCCACCGGTAGGCGTCGGCGAGTGGATGCGCCGGGTGGGTGGTGTGGTCGAGCAGGTCGGTGACCAGGCAGAACAGCTCGGGCGTGGTCTGCCCGTCCAGGGTGATGTGGTATTCGATCACCCGCATGTTCAGGGTGGTGCCGCCGCCGGACAGGCGGGCCAGGTAGGACCCGTCCTGGGCGAACGGGCTGATGCGGGGCAGCCGGATATCGGACTTGACGCGGATCAGGACGTGGCTGCCGGTGCCCGGCATCGCCTTCCCTCACCAGCGGAGCCCGCACCGAGACGATCGCCGAACTCATCGCCGCCGGCGAACCCCGCGGCCGCGTCGCAGACGTCTACGACATCACCGAGAACGACGTCGACGCCGCCGTGCGCTACGAGCGCTACGAGCGCTACGAGCGCTACGAGAACGACATCGCCGCCTGAAGCCGTGCCCGCAGGCCCGCCGAGGTCCCCTCTCTGCCGGCCACCGCAGCGATCGCACTGCCGCTAATGGACCACTGATGGTCGCCACGACGTTGGCGGCCAGGTATATCAATCGCTACACTCAGGACGTGGTGCACGGAGAGTGGCACGTCTACGTCGTGAACGAGGTTCGCGACTGGCTCGACGCGCTCGACACCACCGCGCACGCCAGGGTCGTGCAGGCCATCGACGCCCTCGCTGACGGCGGTCCGGGCCTCGGGCGTCCGCTCGTCGACACCATCAACGGATCTTCCATCGCCAATTTGAAGGAATTACGCCCCGGCAGCGTGCGAATTCTGTTCGCCTTCGATCCATGGCGATCCACCATCCTGCTCGTCGCCGGTGACAAGGCCGGCCGGTGGAACGCCTGGTACACCGAAGCGATTCCACTGGCCGAGCAACGCTACGAGCGCTATCTCAAGGAACGGACCCAGGAAGAGGAGGAGCAGCAATGAGCAGCCACGTTGCCTGGAGCGACATCCGGGCCGAGCATGTCGAGCGTGCAGGTGGCGAGGCCGCCGTGGAGACGGGCAAGCGCCAGATGCTCGCCGAGGTCATCGGCCGCCGCCTCGCCGAGGTCCGCCGCACACGCGGCCTGACCCAGCAGCAGGTCGCCGACCGCATGGGCGTCACCAAGGGCCGCATCTCACAGATCGAACGCGGCAAGGTCTCCGGCCAGGACGTCCTCGCCCGATACGCCGCCGCCCTCGGCGGCCAGCTCCACCAGGCCATCTACTTCGACGACGGCGACATCACCGCTATCGCCTGAGCGCATCCCCGGCCAGCACCGCCCAACGACCTGGCCCGCTTGCAGGTGCATTGCCTGTCGTCCGGCACGTGAACCCCTGCCTGGCGCAGGGATGCCACGAGTACCTGTTCGAGTCCTTTCCCCGCAGTCTGGGGAAGACATCGGCACGCAGACTGCGCGACGCCGTGTCCGCGTGGCCGTGCCATCGGCGATGGCCCACGCCCGACAGTCCGGGCTGGTCACCTCCAGCGCGGCTCGCCTGCGTCACCCGTGCCGGCATCGGGGTCTTCGACACCCGATGAGGACTACAAGGACCTCGATGGCACCCCTGCCCGGCGGGTAAGGGCACGTCGTACGGGCGCCGCCCGGGGGTTCGGGCACAGCTTCGGCCCACCGGTGGGCCTGTGCCTATGCTTCCGCGGGTGCCTGTATCTCGGAAGCGGAAGAAGAAGGCTGGCAGCTCTGGTCGGTCCTCCGTGCGGTCCCGGTCCCCGATGAGCCAACGGGTACCGGCAGTTGCCACGCCTACGCGCGATGACCGCGAGCTGATACGGGCCTTCCAGAACCTGGCGGCCCACCGAGACCAGATCGACACGCGACGGGCGTCACGGGCCGCCGCCATGGCCACGGATCTGATCGCGGACCTCGCGCAGGCGGTCGCCGATCAGGCCGACATCGTCGTGACCGACGCCCTGTGCGAGCGGCTGGGAGACCTGCTCGCCGATGACGAACGATCACCGGTGGATGTGCGGGTCGGCCCGCAGCACCTGGCCGAGGCCACGCTGGTGGCGGCCGAGGCTTCGGTCGTCGCCGCCTTGACGGTGAGTACCGAGCGGGCCGACGCCTGGCGCGGGCCGTGGCGCGTGTGCACCGCGCTGATGTCCGTGCTGCCCCATCCGTTCCCCGATGCCGTCGACGAGACGATCAGCCGGCTGCGGGCGCTGCCTGCCGGACGGACACTGCCCAGGTCGCCGCGGGGCCCCAAGGTGACCGGGCAGGTGCTGTGGACCTCGGACCGGTACGGCAGCCGGTTCGCCGTCACCGCACCGATCGTGACCGCCGAGGAGGCTGGGCGCTGGTATCTGTGGGACATCGACGCCTGCGGACATGAGGCGTTCACCGTGCACAGCGGCTACTACCCCTCATCCGCGGCGGCGTTGACCAACTGGCAGACCGGCGTGGGCCGGCCCTCGTCGGCCGGGACCGTCCTGGCCCCGGTCGACGACCCGGGTCTGCTGGCCGCCCTGCTGCCGGCCGAGGCGGGGTTCATGCGTCCCGGCGGGGAGAATGTCGAGCAGTTCGCCGAGTACCACCGCAGCAAGCGGTTGGCCGAGGCCGTCAAAAGGGCAGTGCGGCGGCCGGAAACCCGATCCGGCGGCGGTCTGACGGCGAACTCCGCCGCGGCGGAGTTCGCCGCCTGGCTTCGTGCCCACGACTCCGGCCAACCGCAGCCGACCGACGACCTGGACGAACTGGTCGAGGAGTTGGCCGACTCCTGGAACGTGAACGGGATCGACGCGGTCTACGCCACGTGTTCCCCGCACCGGGTCGCCCTGTGCGCGCTGCACCTGCGCAACTACTACCTCGACGACTTCGCCGACGAGCTGGTGGCGCTGCTGCCGGCCTGGGTCCGATGGCTGGCCACCCGGAACTCCACCGCGCCGGAGCTGATCGACCGCTGCCTGCCCTACGCACACGGGCGACCGCATCCGCAGCTCGGTGACGACGACAGAGAGGTCAACTACCTCGCTCGCATCATCGAATAGGCCCTTCGGTCACGCCGAGGTGTCCCCCCACGTCGACGTCAGCCAGGCCAGGTCGGTCACGGCCTCGTGGCGCGCGTCCGTGGCGCGCGTGAACAGTTCGTCGGTCTTCGTCAGCACGAGCGTGTACGGCCGGCCGCGCCGCCGGGTCTGGTGCCGTACCGGCAGGCCGGCCCACTCCATCTGGTTGTGTATGTGCCGCCGTCCGTCCGTCGCCAACGGCCACTCGTGGATCTGCTGCGACCGGGAGCCGAGGAACGTCGCCAGCGCGACGCACAAGTGGCAGCCGCACCCGGTCCAGGCGATCGACCAGTCGTCGTCGCACAGCGGTCGCGCGATGATCTCATCGAGACGGTGCGCGCAGTCGCGCGCGACCGCGTCGAGCCCCGCCGGCCGCCGCGCCTGCACCGAACGAAGCGCCGGCATCAGGACCTCCAGCACAGTGTCCCCGAACCCGCGCAGCGCCCCGGCGATCTCCTCGCGGAGCGTGTCGTCGGCCGCTACCAGTAGCCGCACCAGCGGCGAGCCGAGCATCGCCAGCTGCGGCCGGCGGATCTCGGTCCGCGCGATGGTCGTCCAAGACCCGAGCTGGCCGTCCATCCAGAGCCAGACCTCCGCGGCCAGCAGCCGTGCCACCTCCGGCCGGCCTGCATCACACAGCGCCCCGCACACCCCCGGCAGCTGGTCGCCGACCCACTCGTGCCGGTCGGTTCCGTAGCGGTGCTCCGGCCCGAACCACTGTTTGAGGAGGCGCCGCGTCCACTCCCCGCCGTACCGCCCACCCGCCGCCGCCAGTCCGCCCGCATGCTCCTGCGCCACCGTCTCCACCCGGAACGGCTCCAGCAACATCGCCGCCGTATCGGCAACACGCAAGCCCACCGCCACCTCCAGCGCGGCACCGAGCAGTCCCGGCCGCGACCCGGTCGTTCGCCAGAACGGCGCGAGCGACTCCGCCGCGGCACGTGCGCCCTCCAGGTCCCCGGCCGTGATGCGGTCGCGGAGCTCGTGGAGAGCCCACTGCGATCCGGCCTCGGCTCGTGCCACGAACGCCCGGTCCCTCGGCCACACGACCACCGCGGCCCGCCGGTACCACCGGTCCACCGTGTTGCCGTAGTTGCCCATGTAGCCCTCGTACTCGGACTGGTAGGGAGCCAGGTCCGCACTCGGGGTGGTCGCACACACTTCGTGGTCGGGGACGCGCAGGGAGATCGGCTCACCGCCAGCGCCGTCGGGGCTGGTCCACCAGCCGAGGGTGATCTCGTCGTCGATCAGGTCGTTGAGCTCAATGCTGTCGGGGTCCTGATCGTCGTCGTGCCACGGGTCGCCGTCGGACGGCATGGCGTCCCAGGTTTCCTTCACCTCGGCGAGCGCCAACACCGCTTCGCATCCGGCCTGCTCAGCCGCGGCGCGCACGAGCGGGGCGCGCTCCGCGTCAGCTCCCTTCAGCAGGGCCCATTTCAGCCCACGCTGGGAGTACTCGTGGTCGAGCAGAAAGACCATCCGGTTCGGCGGCCCGAGGTCCCGGACTCCGTACCGCGGGGTGGCCGGCTTGGTGAAGTGCTCGCTCAGGCAGTGCGCTAGCTCGGCGGAGGGATCGGCCGCCTGCGCCGCGGGCGGGCCGGCGGCAAGGAGGTTGAACGTGAGCACCACCCGGTACCCGGATCTGACCGGCGTGACCTGGTGGCGACAGTCGGCATAGAACGCGACGAAGGTCAGCTCGTTCTTCGACGCACGGTAGGCACTGCTCTTCCCCCCGTGGTCGATGACCAGCTCCCCACCGGTGTGGACCGACGGCAGTGACACCACCAACGTGCCCACCATCGCGTCGTCCTTCTCCGAGTCCTGATGCGGGAGGAAGAACTGCCCCTTGCCGTAGAGCAGCATCGAGTGCGGCTCGGCGCAGAACCGGGTCGTGTGCGGGAGCCCGAGTTCGTCGCGGAAATGCTCCAGCGCTCGGTCCATCAGCGCCGCCCAGCCGGGCACACCGAGCGTGATCTGATCTCCGACGAGCTCCCAGGTGTCGCGGACGCTGGTGTCGGTCAGCGTCACCTCCCCCCGGCCGAACTTCGCCAACCGAGCCACCGAGATCAGCTTCTTCACCTGGGGCGCGCGGACCGGAAGGCGCACCGGCCCGACACCAGACACCTCGAGCTGCAGGAGATGCGCGGGCGCCGACAGCGCAGCGCTGAACGAACCGGCCGGCCCGGCGTCGCCGAGCAGCCGCGCCAGCCGTTCCCTCGCAGCCTTCGCCACATCTTCCTCCCGTGCTCGCCACGTTCGTTCCAGCCGGACAGTAGTGGCGCACGAGTACGCATCGCACATCTCCCAGATCGAACGCGGCGAGGTCTCCGGGCAGGACGCACTCACCCACACAAGTCGCTTCATGACGGCAAGAGCCCACGTGTTGCGCGCACTGCGCGTCGTCGGCATGCCGATGGACGAGATCCGCCGGGCCGCAGCGATTGTCCGCGCCGAGTTCGACGACCCCTTCGTCCTGGCCACACGCCGCATCGCCACCGACGGCGTCGCCGTCTTCGTCCGCCTGGCCGACGAATCCCTGGTCCGCGCCCGCGACCACCAACACGCCATCAAGGAAGTCCTCGAGCACCACCTGCACGACATCGACTGGGACGACACCGGCGCCGCCATCCGACTCCGACTGCCCCGCTACCCGTCGGGCGCCGAGGTGGTCATCGACCCCCGCTTCGGCTGGGGCTCCCCGGTACTGACCGCCAACAAGGTGAAGGTCGAGGACGTCGTCGCGCTCTGGCGCACGGGCGAACCGATCAGCGCGGTCGCCGAGGAGTACGACCTGACCGAGACCGTCGTCGAAGATGTCCTCCGACAAGCCGCCTCAGTTCTTCCTCGACCGCAGCCTGACCGAAGACCTCGGCACCCAGACCGCGCGACGCCGGACATGTTGTCCACCTCATCGCCGAGTTCTACCCCCGCGACGCTCAGGAGATCGGCGACGCCGAATGGATCACCGAAGGCTGCCGCCAGGGCTGGACCCTGCTCACCAAGGACCGCCGGATCCGCTACCGCACCGACGAACTCGGCGCCCTGACCAGCGGTCACCTGTTCTGCCTCACCGATGGCAACGCCACTCTCGACCAGATCGCCCAGCGCTTCCTCGACACCATGCCCGCCATCCACCGCGCCGTCCAGCGCACCGAGATCGGCTTCTGGCACGTCCACGCTGGTGGCCGCATCACCAGAACGTGGCCCTGAACAGCAACCGCGCAACTACGCCGATGACGAACCACAGATCACTGCAGCCGATGAGCGCGGGGCAACGGTTCAACTCGGCCCTGCTCCGCGCGCTGAGCTGCGACCCCCGGCCACAACTGCATCTCGACACGTCCCAGGCGCGATCATGATCGGCGGCGCGCACGCGTCGCTCCGACGGGTCTCGGTACGGTCGGCGTATGCACAACAGCGTGCGACATCAGCACCGCTCGATCCCCCCGATGACCACGGCGGCCGGACCGAGGTCTCGGCACGCGAGGATGCAGAACCCAGGCCCACGTCGACCGTCGCCGACGCCGCCCGTGACTGCGCGCTCCTCACCCGGGCCCGCGCCGTGGCCGCATTCGTCGGCCCCGGGCGTCCAGTCACCGCGAAGGCGGTGCTGCGCCGCGCCGACATCCCCGCGGCATGCGCGGCGGCCGAGCTGCCCGACCCAGGACGCGTGGTCAGCGCCGCGCACGTGCCCGCGCTGCACCGGGCCTGGACCGCAGCCCAGGGCGCCGGCCTGCTCACCGTCGGAGTCACCCGCGCATGCGCCGCCGCGACCACCGACGACCCACCCAGACAGTGGCGACACGGTCTCACGGCCGTGCTGCGCGCCGAGTCCGACGATCCCGAACGCCGCAGCGCCATGCTCGTCTGCGCCGCCGCCCTCGACGTCCTCACCACCTCCCCCGGCCTCCCCGACCCCCGGTTCGGTGACGCTGTCGAGGGTCTGCTGGACCTGCTTCCGCTGCGTGATCAGATGACCGTCGGGCACGCGTTCCGCCGCGGCCTGCTCCCCGAGACCGGCGCGCTCGAGGTGCTCGCCGAGTGCGGCGCCCTCGACCCCCTCACCCGCACGGTCACCCCGCTCGGCCGGTGGGCCCGTCCCGAGCTCGACCACCAGCCGGCTCCGCGCACCACGTGGACCGGCGACGACGTGCTCGAACTGCGGATCGACCTCGACCGGTTCCGGCCCCCGGTCTGGCGTCGCGTGCGCCTGCCCGCCACGACCACCCTCACCAAACTGCACGAGATCATCCAGATCCTGTTCGAGTGGGACGGGGACCACCTGCACGTCTTCACCGCCGACGGCAGGCACTACGCCGACCCCTTCTTCGACCTCGAAGAGTGCGCCGCCTCCGACCAGCTCACCCTGGCCGACGCCCTGCCCCGCGCCGGCGCCCGGCTGTCCTACCGCTACGACCTCGGCGACTGCTGGGACCACACCGTGCTCCTCGAGACCGGTGGTCCCGCCGCCCCGACCCGCCCCACCTGCATCGGCGGCCGGGGCGACGCACCCGTCGAGGACTGGCCCGACGAACACCCACCACCCCGCCCGCTCGACCTACCCGCGCTCGACCGCGCACTGGCCCGGCGTGTGAGCCGCGGATGACCAGCCAACCGGGTCTGTTCGACCTACCCGACCCACCACCGACCCCCACCGTCCGCGCGCCGCGGGACCGCGGACGCCGCGGCGAGCGCTGGACAGATGCCGCCCATGTGGACGTGGTACAGGTGCAGCAGCTCAGGCAGCACCACCTCCGTGGCAGCCTGTCCGGAGGCGGTGGCCACCTACGGCGAGGCCGCCACCAGGTCGAGGAGTCACCTGCCTCAGCTCCTACCGCCTCATGATCGCACCTCATGATCGCGTGAACCGGTGGGCCTTCCGATAATTATCCACTCCGGGGAAGCCCGTTGGCTGGCACGCGATGCGTACCCAGAAGATGTACCAGGCAGTATAAGAAGGGAACAGCTCGTGACAGAAGTGATCGCCGACTCAGCCCGTGCCGCGCAACTGCGGGGCAGGCTCACCGACGAACTGGTGAACAAGGGCACGATCGTGTCGAAGGAGGTCGAGGCTGCGTTCCGCACGGTGCCGCGGCACCTGTTCGCCCCCGGGGCGGCGCTGGAGGAGTCCTACGCCCAGGACACCGTGCGCACCAAGCGGGACGAGCACGGCATCACCATCAGCTCGATATCCGCGCCATGGCTCCAGGCCATGATGCTGGAGCAGGCGGGTTTGTGCCCGGGTATGCGGGTCCTGGAGATCGGATCCGGCGGTTACAACGCCGCGTTGATGGCGGAGCTGGTCGGTAAGGACGGCGAGATCACGACCGTCGACATCGACCCGGAGGTGGTCGACCGTGCCCGCAGCTGCCTCACCGAAGCGGGCTACTCGCGGGTGAACGTCGTGCTGGCCGACGCCGAGGAAGGCGTGCCGGAGCACGCACGCTACGACCGGATCATCGTCACGGTCGGGGCCTGGGACATCCCCCCTGCCTGGGTCGACCAGCTCACCGAGGGCGGGACCCTCACCGTCCCGGTGAGGATGCGGAGCCTGACCCGCTCGATCACCTTCGAACACGCCGGTGACCAGCTCGTCAGCCGATCGGCGGAGGTGTGCGGCTTCGTCACCATGCAGGGCGCCGGAGCCCACACCGAGCGTCTGCTGCTCCTACGCGGTGAGGAGATCGGCCTGAGATTCGACGACGGGTTCCCGGCCGACCCCGATCTGCTCGACGGAGCGCTCGACACCACGCGCGTGGACGTCTGGACGGGCGTGGTGATCGAACGCATGGTGCCGTTCGACACGCTCCAGCTGTGGCTGGCCACCTCCCTGGACGGCTACTGCCGGATCTCGGTGGACCCTGAGCTGGACACCGGCCTGGTCTCCCCGATCACCCGCAGATCCAACGACGCCGCCGTCGACGGAGGCAGCTTCGCCTACCTCACCGCGCGCAGGCTGGACGAGTCGATGGCCGAGTTCGGCGTCCACGCCTTCGGACCGGGCGCCGCCACGCTCGCGGAGGCGATGGCCGAACAGGTGCGCGTCTGGGACCGCGACCACCGCGGCGGACCCGGCCCGCGCATCGTGGTCTACCCGGCAGGCACCCCCGATGAGCAGCTGCCCGACGGCAGGGCCATCGACAAGCGGCATGTCCGCATCACGATCTCCTGGCCATCGGCGGACCTTCCCGCCGCGGGCCACGGTGCTCGCCGAGAACGACACCGCGCCCGATAGTGCTCCGGCACCGGATACGGTCAGCACCCGTGAGCATCGCACCGCGCCGTGAGGGCGCTTCCGGCACCGGCCTGGCCACCGTCGCCGACGACGGCACCGTTCTCGACACCTGGTATCCCAGCCCTACCCTCGGACCGGACGCGCCGGACGTCACGGCGGACCTCGAGCCCCTCACCGGGGCCGACGGCGCCCGCGGCGTCACGACGGTCGTGGTGCGCACCACGATCGACTCGCTCAGCGACCCGCCCGCCGATCCGCGCGATGTCTACCTGCGGTTGCACCTGCTCAGCCACCGGCTGGTCGTACCCCACGAGGTGAACCTGGACGGCGTCTTCGGGCTGCTCGCCAACGTCGTGTGGACCAACCACGGACCGTGCCCGGTGCCGGGCTTCGAGCTCACCCGCATGCGGCTGCGGGCCCGCGGGCCGGTCACCGTGTTCGGCGTGGACAAGTTCCCGCGGATGGTCGACTACGTGCTCCCCGCGGGTGTCCGCATCGGCGATGCCGACCGCGTCCGGCTGGGTGCGCACCTGGCCGCGGGCACCACCGTGATGCACGAGGGGTTCGTGAACTTCAACGCCGGCACGCTGGGGGCGTCGATGGTGGAGGGCCGGATCTCGGCCGGGGTCCTCGTCGGCGACGGGTCCGACGTCGGGGGCGGGGCGTCGATCATGGGGACGCTGTCGGGCGGCGGGAAGGAGGTGGTGTCGGTGGGACGGCACTGCCTCATCGGCGCCAACGCCGGCATCGGCATCTCGCTCGGCGACAGTTGCGTCGTCGAGGCCGGGCTCTACGTCACCGCGGGCACCAAGGTCACGCTGCCGGACGGGAGCACCGCCGCGGCGCGCACGCTGTCCGGCCAGGACGGGCTGCTGTTCCGTCGCAACTCCGTGAGCGGTGCAGTGGAGGTGCTGGCCCGCAGCGGCGAGGGCGTCGCGCTGAACTCCGTGCTCCACGCGAACTGACGCTATCCTCATCGGTCGTGCCCACCGCGACGCCGCGCCGCTCCCACCAGCCCGTGCTCGACCTGCCGGAGCCGGTGACAGCCGACCCGGCCGACCCGCCGACCCACCACGTGCGAGCCGCGCTCGACCTGCGGCTGCGTGCCTTGCTCAAGCACGCCCCGGGCACTCGGAGCGGGGCCGACATCGAGGACCTGCACCAGATGCGGGTGTCGGTACGCCGGATGCGGGCCACCCTGAAGGCGGCACGGCCCCTGCTGGACGCCGCCTGGGCCGACGGGTTGCGCGCCGAGCTGGGCTGGCTGGGTGGGGCACTCGGCCCCGTGCGCGATCTCGACGTGCTGCTGCTGCGGCTGCGCGGCGAGATCACGACGCTGCCGGCATCCGAGCAGGATGCGGGTGCGGTGCTGGTCGACGCCCTGGAGGCCGAGCGTGCGGGGGCGCGCGCGAACATGCTGGCCGCCCTGGACGCGCCGCGGTACACGACGCTGGTGGAGCGCCTGGCCGACACGGTCCGGCTGCCGTTGCCCACCCCCACGGCCACGCAGGCCCAGCCCGAGCTCGTCGACCTCGTCCGGGCCGAGGCGCGCAAGCTGCGCAAGGCTGTGGACCGGGCCGGGGAGGACCCGCCCGACGAGGTGCTGCACGCCCTACGGATCAGCGGCAAGCGGGTGCGCTACACCGGTGAGCTCGTGGAGCCCGCGCTCCGGTCGACCGCGACGGGCAAGCTGGTCAAGCGGCTGCTCGCCGCCACCGCGGAGCTGCAGGAGGTGCTGGGCGACCACCAGGACGCGTGCGTGGCCGAGCACCGGATCCGCGAGCTGCTCGACGGCCTCGGCGAGCAGCCCGACGCCCACGTGGTGTTCGTCGCCGGCCGCCTGGTGGAACGCGAGCGCTCGAGAGCCGAGCAGAAGCGCGCGCAGTGGCTTGCCGCCTGGCAAAAGGTAGCGACCCACACACAGAAGCTGTAGAACGCGCGCTCCCGCGTGCCTCACACCATCGTCAACCGCTGCGCCGCCGCCGTGATCTGTTCGTCGGCCGCGGTCAGGGCCACGCGCACGTGCTGCGCACCTGCCGGACCGTAGAACTCCCCCGGTGCCACCAACACACCCCGCGTCGCCAGGCGCCGCACCGTCACCCGGGCCGGCTCACCTGCGGTGGCCCACAGGTACAGCCCGGCCTCGGAGTGCTCCAGGCGCATCCCGGCGGCCTCCAGCGCCGCGCGCAGCTGCGCGCGGCGGCGGGCGTAGACCTGCGCCTGCACCGCCACGTGCGCATCGTCAGCCGCTGCCGCCGCCATCGCCGCCTGCACCGGCCGCGGCACGATCATACCGGCGTGCTTGCGCACCTCCAGCAGTGCGGCGACCAACATCGGATCACCGGTGAGGAAGCCGGCCCGATAGCCGGCCAGGTTGGAGGACTTCGACAGCGAGTGCACCGCGAGCAGTCCCGCGTGCGAGCCGCCGCAGACGTCCGGGTGCAGGATCGAGGTCGCACCGTCGGAGAGCGCCAGGTAGCACTCGTCGGACGCCACCACGGCGCCGTGCTCGCGGGCCCGGTCGACGACCGTCCGAAGCTGCTCGGGCGCGAGGACCCGTCCGGTCGGGTTGGACGGCGAGTTGACCCAGACGAGCGCGACGCGACGCGCGTCCGGCACGACCGGCCAGTCGGCCCGCACCCACGTCGCGCCCGCGAGCCGGGCGCCGACCTCGTAGGTCGGGTAGGCCAGCTCGGGGAGCACGACGACGTCGCCCGTCCCGAGGCCGAGCAGGGTCGGCAGCCAGGCGACGAGCTCCTTGGAACCTATCGTCGGTAGCACGGCCGACGGGGCGACCGTCACCCCGAACCGGCGGGCCAGGCAGCCGACGAGGGCCTCGCGCAGCTCCGGCGTGCCGTGTGTCGTGGGATAGCCGGGCTCGTCGGCTGCGGAGCCCGCGAGCGCGGCTCGGACGACGTCGGGGACGGGATCCACCGGCGTGCCGATCGAGAGGTCGACGATCCCGCCGGGGTGCGACGCGGCGAGTGCCTTGTCCTCGGTGAGGGAGTCCCAGGGGAAGTCGGGGAGTCCTACCTTCACTCGTCGTGTTGCTGCGGCGGCAGGCTCGCTGCCGGCTCGACGTCGCGGTCGACCTTGCCGACCTTGGACGCACCGCCGGGGGAGCCCAGCTCGTCGAAGAAGTCGACGTTGGCCTTGGTGTAGGCGGTCCACTGCTCGGGCACGTCGTCTTCGTAGTAGATGGCCTCGACGGGGCAGACCGGCTCGCAGGCACCACAGTCCACGCACTCGTCGGGGTGGATGTAGAGCATCCGCGCTCCCTCGTAGATGCAGTCCACCGGGCACTCTTCGATGCACGCCTTGTCGAGCAGGTCGACACAGGGCTCGGCGATCACGTAGGTCACGGGTGGTCCTCCACTCGGGTGTTCTCGGTGCGCGTCCAGTATGTCTCGGGAAGTGATCGGATCGGGAGCCGGGGCGGCGTCAGCCGCACAGGGTCCACAGGCCGGCTCCGAGGCCACCGGTGAGCAGTAGCAGCGACTGCCAGGTGCTCGGCAGCATCACGTCTCCACCTGGTCCGGCGAAGCCGAGCACCCCGACGACGAGTACCCACGCAGCAAGGGGAGCACCCGCGCGGGTGGGCCGCTCGTCGATCTCGCCGGCGCGACGCACGAGCCAGGGCAGGATCAGAATCGAGAGCAGCGCACCCATCGGCACGGGCACGGCGCCGGCGTAGAGCGGCGTGAACACCAGCCCGAACGCTCCGAGCAGGGCGCCGTCGACGACGAGCAACCCGAGCACGGCGGCGTCGGGAGCCACGCGCGGGGTGACCTTCCCACCCTGGCCGGCCGGGCGTTCCAGACCCCGCGGCGCGGTCATCGCCCGACCCCCGCGAAGAGATCGGTCGAGGCAGGTGCGCCGTCGTCGGCCGCCACGTACTCCTCGACGTCGAGCAGCGGCTGCGCGACGAGGTTGCTCATCGCCAGCGCGAACCCCTTCTCGCCCAGCTCCCCGCCGCTCGACCAGAGCGCGATCTGGGTGGCGTGCGCGCGCAGGGCCGCGACCCGGGCGGCCCGCTGCGCCGTGACGTCGACGCGCGTGGTGATCGCGGCGTCCGGCACGCTCGGCAGCCCGTCGGGCTCGGGCAGGCGGAACGGCATCTCCGCGGCATCGGCCAGCGCCGCAAGCCCCGCGTCGAGGGTCGAGCGGCCGGTCACCGTGAAGTAGAGCCGGGCCGGGACCTGCCGCACCGCAGCCACGGTGATCTCGTGCGCCCGGACGTGGTCCGGGTGGCCGTAACCGCCGTCGGCGGCGTAGGTGACCACCACCTGCGGGCGCAGCTCAGCCAGCACGGCGACCAGCGCGTCGACCTGCTCGTCGAACGGCTCGGGCGCGGCGAACGCGCGCGGGTGCAGGTGCGACGGGGTCGCGGCGCGGATGCCGTTGCCGGCCAGTGCCATGCCGGTGTCGCGCCACCGCCCGGCGCCCCCGAGGAAGCGGTGGTCCCCCGGCCCCAGCCCCAGCGCCGCACAGGCACCGGCGAGCTCACCGATGCGGTAACCGCCGAGCTGGTCGGCGCGGTCGGGGGCAAGCTCGGCGAGCTCCGGCGGGATCACCTCGCCCTGCTCGCCGAGCGTGCACGTCACCAGCGTGACCGACGTGTCGGGCTCGGCTGCGTAGCGCGCGATCGTGCCGCCGGTGGTCAACGTCTCGTCGTCGGGATGGGCGTGTACCAGGAGCAGCCGGCGCCGCAGGGTCGACGTCACGGCCGCACTCTATGCGGACAGCCTCAGATCAGGCTCTTCGGCTCCGCATAGTGGCAGGCCACCGGGTGCCCCTGCCCGCGATCGACCAACTCCGGCACCTCGTCCACACACCGGCGGCGCTCGGCCTCGCCCAGCACCGCGGCGAACGTCGGGCAGCGGGTGCGGAACCGGCACCCGCTGGGCGGGTCGGCCGGGCTCGGCACGTCGCCGACCACGGTGATCCGCTCCCGGACCCGCTGCCGGCGTGGGTCGGGCAGCGGGATCGCGGAGATCAGGGCTTGGGTATAGGGGTGCGCGGGGCCGTCGAACAGGGCGTCGGCCGGACCCGTCTCCACGATCCGGCCGAGGTACATGACCGCGATCCGGTCGGCGATGTGGCGCACCACCGACAGGTCGTGGGAGACGAACAGGTACGCCAGGCCCAGCTCGGACTGCAGCTCGTCGAGCAGGTTGAGCACGCCGGCCTGGATCGAGACGTCGAGCGCCGAGACGGGCTCGTCGAGCACGAGGACCTTGGGCCGCAACGCGAGCGCCCGGGCCACTCCGATGCGCTGGCGCTGTCCCCCGGAGAACTCGTGCGGAAAGCGGTTGCCGTGCTCGGGCTCGAGGCCGACGGTGCGCAGCAGGTCGCGGACCTGGGTGCGACCGGCGGCGTCGAAGCGGCCGTGGATCCGCAGCGGCTCGGCGATGATCTCGTTCACCGGCATCCGCGGGTCGAGGCTAGCGTAGGGGTCCTGGAACACGATCTGCAGGTCCCGGCGCAGCCCGCGCATCTGCTTGGACGACAGCGTGGTCAGGTCGGTGCCGTCGTAGCAGACCTGCCCGGAGGTGGCCTCGATCAGGTTCAGGACGAGCCGCGCCAGGGTGGACTTGCCGCAGCCCGACTCGCCGACCAGCCCCAGCGTCTCGCCGTCGGCCAGATCGAACGACACGTCGCACACGGCGTGCACCACGCCGCGCTGCCGCCGCAGCAACCCGGACGAGCGCACCGGGAAGTGCTTGACGAGGTTGCGCGCGGCCACGATCGGACCGGAGCCGCCCCGGGACGCACCGTCCGTGCGCCACGCCGGGGCACTCATGCGTCCCGCCCGCTCTCCACCACGGCGGACGCGCTGGCGTCGAACACGTCGCCGGGCGCCGCACCGACGAGCGCGGCGGAACGATGGCACGCGGCCAGGTGCTCGGGGCCGGTGGTCGGCTCCAGGACCGGCTCCTTCTCCGTACACCGGGCCACCACGAGCGGGCACCGCGGGGCGAACGGACACCCCGCAGGCAGGTGCAGCACCGACGGCGGCGCACCGGGGATCGAGATGAGGCGGGTGCCGGGTCGGTCGAGCCGGGGCACGCTCCCCAGCAACCCGACCGTGTAGGGCATCCGGGGGGTGTAGAAGACGTCCTCGGCCGTGCCGACCTCGACCAGCTTTCCGGCGTACATGACCAGGACGCGATCGGCCTGCCCCGCGATGACGCCGAGGTCGTGGGTGATCAGCACCATGGCCGCGCCGGTCTCCTGCTGTGCGGTCTGCAGCGACTCCATGATCTGTGCCTGCACGGTCACGTCCAGCGCCGTCGTGGGCTCGTCGGCGATGATCACGTCCGGGTCGTTGGCCATCGCGATCGCGATGACCACTCGCTGACGCATGCCGCCCGACAGCTCGTGCGGGTAGCTGTCCAGCCGCTGGCGTGGGTTCGGGATGTGCACGAGCTCGAGCAGCTCCGCGGCCCGGTTGCGGGCAGCCGCCTTGCTGACGGAGTGGTGCGCTCGGATGGCCTCGGCGACCTGGAAGCCGATCGAGTACACCGGGTTCAGCGACGTCATCGGATCCTGGAAGATCATTGAGATGTTGCGGCCGCGGACCGTGTTCAGCTCGGCGTCCGCGGCTCCCAGGAGCTGTCTGCCGCGGAAGCGCACCGAGCCCGACACCTGCGCAGACCGCGGCAGCAGCCCCATCACCGCCAGCGACGTGACCGACTTGCCGGCGCCGGACTCCCCGACGATGCCGAGCACCTCGCCCCGGCGCACCCCGTAGCTGACCCCGCGCACGGCCTGGACCAGCCCGTCGTCGCTGGGGAAGCCGACGGTGAGGTCGGCGACCTCCAGAACGACCTCGGACGCGGGCGAGTTCCCGGTCACTGCCGCGCCCTCGGCTGCCGCGGGTCGAGCGCGTCGCGCAGCCCGTCACCGATGAAGTTGATGCTCAGTGCGATCAGGATGATGAACAACCCCGGGAAGTAGAACAGCCATGGCCGGGTGGTCAGCGCGGTCTGGGACTCGCTGACCAGCAGGCCGAGCGAGGTGTCCGGGACGGTGACGCCGAAGCCGAGATAGGACAGGGCCGTCTCGAGCAGGATCGCCACCGCGACCAGGACCGTGGCGTTGACGATGATCGCGTCGAGCGCGTTGGGCACCAGGTGCCGCGCGATGATGCGAGCGTCGCTCGCCCCGAGGGCGCGAGCGGCCTCCACGAACTCCTTCTCGCGCAGCGAGAGCACCACACCCCGAGCCACCCGCGACACGTACGCCCAGTAGAGACCGGCGATCACCAGCGAGATCAGCCACCAGGTGCCGCCGACGCTGTGGCCGAGCAGGGCCGCGACGGCGATCAGCGGCAGCGTGAGGACCAGGTCGGTGACGCGCATCATGATCGTGTCGGTGAGCCCGCCGAAGTAGCCGGCCACCGCGCCCCAGACCGTACCGACGAGGGTGGAGAAGAACGCGACGAGCACGGCGATCTGCAACGATATCTGGGTGCCGCGCAGGACCTGCGCGAACTGGTCCTTGCCGGTGGAGTCGGTGCCGAACGGGTGCTCGAACGACGGCGGCGCCGACTCATCCGGGGTGAACGCGCCGAACTTGTACTTCCACACGGCACTGCCGACGTAGGCGAGCAGCACCAGCAGGATCAGCACCACGAGGCCGGCGACGGCCAGCCGGTGCTGCCGGAACCGGCGCAGGACGAGCTGGAACTGGCTGCGCTCGACGACGGTGGGCTTGCGTTCCGGCGGCGGCACACCGGTGGACGTCGGTACGCCGGGAGCGGCAGCGGTGGTGGTCGCTGTGGACGCCCCGGACGGGGTCTCAGGCATAGCGGATCCTGGGATCGAGGACGGCGTAGAGCAGGTCGGCCAGCAGGTTGAACCCGATGACGACCGTGGCGGTCACCAGCAACCAGGCCATCGTGGCGTACACGTCATCGGTGCGGATCGCGTTCAGCAGGAAGTCGCCCATGCCCCGCCACTGGAACACCTGCTCGGTGACGACCGCACCGCTGATGATGGCGGCGAGGTCGAGCGCGGTCACGGTGGTCAGCGGGATCAGCGCGGTGCGCAGACCGTGGCGCACCAGCACCGTCGTGCGGGACAACCCCTTGGCCCTGGCCAGCCGGACATAATCGGAGTTCAGTACCTCGAGCATCGAGGAGCGTTGGTAGCGGCTCCAGGCCGCGTAGGAGATGAGCGCGAGCGAGATGGTCGGCAACACCAGGTGTCCGGCGACGTCACCGATGCGCTCCCAGAAGCTGCCCTGGAAGTTCGGGGTGGCCTCCCCGATCGTGAAGATCACCTGGTCGCCGAGGGCGAGGTTGAACCCGATGCCTGCCTGTTTGAGCAGGATCGCCAGCCAGAACGACGGCATCGACAGGAACAGGAAGCCCAGGAACGTCGCACTGTAGTCGGTGATCGAGTACTGCTTCACGGCGCTGACGACGCCGACGACCACCGCCAGGACCAGCGCGACCAGCATCGCGACCGCGATCAGGCGCAGCGTCACGAGGAACCGGGCACCGAGCTCGGTGCCGATGTCGAGCGTCGAGATCACCGACGGGCCGAAGTCACCGTGGAACAGGCCGGTCAGCCACTGCCAGTACCGCGACAACAGGGGGTCGTCCAGCCGCAGCCGGGCGGTCTCGGCGGCGATCGTCTGCGGGGGTGGCGGCGGGTTGCGCGCCAGCAGCGGACCGAGGGGGTTGCCGGCCAGCGAGGCCAGCAGGAACACCACGAACGAGGAGACGAGCAGGACCGGGATCGACCCGACGATGCGACGGGTGGCGAAGGCGAGCATGGGGTCTTCCCTGCCGGGTACGGGATCGGCTTGGCCGGTACGGGAGGTACCGGCCAGGCTGAGGAGATCCTACTCAGTGCCCGTGCGGGGACTCAGATCACGGCGCTCGCAGGCCCCACTCCTCGATGTTGTAGGTCGGGCCGTCCAGCGTTGGGTTGGACCGCGCGTTCGCCACGTTGTTGCGCACGGCGAGGAACGTTGGCTTCTGGTAGAGCGGCAGCTGGAACGAGGCGTCGGCGATGATCGCGTTGGCCTCCACGAGCTTGGCGATGCCCGCCGCGGTGTCGGTGGACGCCGCCGCCTCGTTCAGCAGCGTGTCGACCCGAGGGTCGGAGTACCCGGCGAAATTGTTGCCACCGCCGGTGACCAGGATCTGCTGGGCGTTGCCGAACGGGAACGGTGAGGACACGTACGCGTAGACGATCGCATCGAAGTCACCCGAGCTCAGCACGCCGCCAAGGTCGTCGAGAGTCTGGATCCGGAAGTCGACACCCAGTTGCCGCGCCGCCGCCACGAAGATCTCCGACTGGCTCTGCCGGATCGCGTTGCCCACCGTATAGCGCATCCGCAGGGTCGGCACGGCCTGGCCGTCGGGCGTGACGAGGGCCGTGCCCACCCCGGTGTAGCCGGCGTCGATCAGGATCTTCTTCGCGGCCTCGAGGTCCCCGGTGGCGCCGAGCGCAGCGTAGGAGTCCTGGTAGCCGTCCTGATCGGGCAACAGGACGTTGCTGCCCAGCGGCACGACGTCCGGGTTGAACTGTCCGACCGTCTTGTCGATCATCTTCTGCCGGTTGACGGCCAGGAACAGCGCGTCGCGCAGCGGCTCGGCGGCCAGGAACGGGTTGCGCAGATTGAGGTCGATGTGCTCCCAGGCGAGCCCCAGTTGCTGGAACTGGGAGACGCCGGGGATGGCGGCCACCTGCTCCACCAGGTCGACCTGCGGCTGCGGAAAGATGACCTGGACCTCGTTGTTCTGCAGCGCGATCGGGGCCTGCGTGGCGTCGGTGATGACCCGGAAGACGACGCGGTCGAGCTTGGGCTTCGTGGCGCCGTACCACCGGGGGTTCGGCACGATCGTCAGCGCGACGTTGTTCTCCCAGCTCTGCACCTGGAAGGGACCTGCGGACCAGGTGGGCACGGTGGCGCTGAAGTAGGTCTCGATCTTCTTGAGGCCCTCGGCGGTGGTGTAGTCACCCTGCTGGGCCGCGATGTGCGCCGGGTAGAGCGGGGTGCCGGAGCTCCACAGGTTCTTCCAGTCGGCGAACGGGCTGGCGAAGACCGCGGTGACGGTCTTGCCGCCGTCCGAGCCGGTGACGGACGCGAGCTGGTTGAACCCTGCGGTGTTGGCCGGCGCGCAACCGGGGCAGGTCGTCGCGTCCTGGTAGCGCCAGGTGAAGATGAAGTCGTCCGCGCTGACCGGTGTGCCATCCGACCACGCCGCCTCGGGCCTGATCTTGTAGACGATCGTCTGCGGGTTGTCGCTGGTCTGCTCGACCGACTCCATCACGTCCTGGTTGAGGGTGATCTCGAGATCGGGTTGCACGCCGTACACGTAGGGCAGCAACGGTCGGAGCGCGTTCGACGCGTCCACGACCGCGCCCCCCGAGCTGAGCAGGAAGAAGTTGTCGATGTTCTTCTCGAGCGCGAAGGTGATCTGGCCACCCTGCCGGAGCTGGTCCGGCGGAACCGAGTTGCAGGTGTTCGGGTTCGTCTTGCAGTCGGCGAACACCCCACCCTGCGACGCGCCGCCGCCCCCACCGCCACCGCACGCGGAGAGCACCAACACCACCACCGCAGACATCGCGGCAAGGGGCACCGTCCTTGTTCTCCTCATCGACTTCCCCGACCTCCTCGTGCTGGATCGTCCTGGCCGGACGCCCGGTGTTCGCGGCGAGGACTCCGCCCTGCGGCGGACCGACGCAGCGACCCCCGGCACCGTAGGAACTGCTGTCCCGCCCGTCACGCGCGCCCCCTTATCGTGACCAAAGGGTGACCGGAATGCCGCGAATGTCCGCCAATGTCACCCGACCGGTGCCCGCCAGCGCTCGGCACCGGTTACCGGTCCGGTCTGGAACGGGCCCGGTCCGATGCCCGTCACCGCATCGGCGGCGGCCGTGCTCACCACCAGGGTGACGGGCTGGAACAGCGGGAGCGCCGGGAGCTGCTGCCACAGCACCCGCTCGACCACCGCCGAGGTCGTCGGTCGCGGCGTCGCCGACACCAGCTCGTCGAGTAACGGCTGGAGCGCGGGGAAGCAGAAGCCCGTTGACGACCGCGGTGGGTCGGAGACCGCGGCCGTCGGCGTCGGGCAGCCGTAGTCCGAGGCCAGCTCCGTGCCGGGAGCACCGCCGACCGTGCGCGGCAGCACTATCAGGTCCGCCTCGACGCCACCGGGCGCGGCCACCACCGAGGTCGGAGTCGGGGTAGCCGGTGTCGGGGTCCGTCCGGAGGCTGCCCCCGGGGGCGGCACGGCGGTGGTAGTCACCCCCGACGGCGACGTGGTGCTCGGCGGCGTCGCCGGAACCGCCTGCTGCCCGAACAGGTCCACGGCCGGTGGAGCGATCACGGTGACGTCGATACCGGCGGCATCGAGCTGCGCCGCGACGACCCGCGCCACCCGCAGGTCCTCGGGCCGCTCGGCGGCTGCCCCCAGCACCAACCGCACGGGTGCGCCGTCCACGGCCCACCGGCCGGTGGTCACGGCACGGGTCCAGCCCGCAGCGGCCAGCAGCTCACCGGCCGCGACCGGGTCGGGACGCGCCGGAGCGGTGGCGGCGTAGCCGGGTTCGGACGGAGCGAGCCCGAAGGCGTCGGCGGGCAACGCCTCCGGGGACACGGCGGCGCGCACCGCCTCGCGGTCCACGAGCGCCCCGATCGCCTGCCGGACCCGCGGGTCGGCGAATGGGCCGGAGTCCCCGCGGAGGCCGAGCTGGGTGACCGTGGGTTGCGGCGCGAGCTGGGTGCGCGGTGCCGGGAACACCCCGTCGAGCGCCGTGCGGATCCCTGGATCGGCCTCCGGCAAGGTGACGTCGACGCCCCCGGACGCGAGCCCGGCCGCCATCGCCGTGTCGTCGAGGCGCCGCAGCACGAGCTCGTCCAGCACGGCCGGGGTGTCCCAGTACAGGGCGTTGCGGGCGAGCACGACCTCGCCGCGGGCGCGGTCCACCGACGCGATCCGGAAGGGGCCACCCGACACCGGCAGGCCGTCGGTCAACGCCCCCACCCAGGAACCGGGGGCGTCCTTGAGGATGTGCGCGGGCAGCAGCTCGGAGAACAACCGCTGCCAGGCCGGGTAGGGCTGGGAGAACACGACGTCCACGGCCTTGCCGCCGGCCCGCGACCGCACCTCGGTGATCAGCTGGTAGCCGGCGGCGTCGGCCACGCCCGGCTCGACGCGCATGCGCTCCCACAGGTACACGAAGTCCTCGGCGGCGATCGGCGCGTTCGACGACCACGAGGCCTCGAGGTTGAGCTCGTAGGTCACCGTGAACGGATCGGTGGACACGACTCGCGCGCTCGTCGCGATGGTGGGGTCGAGCCGGGGCACACCCTCGGCGTCGACGCGGAACACCGAGGGCAGCACCAGCGTGGCCAGCGCCGTCGTCACCGGGGACAGGTGCGCGAGCAGGTGCGGGTTGAACCCGGCCCCCAAGTCGTCGACGCCGACCACGAGCTGGGTGGGCTCAGGCTGCGGCGTCGGGACGGGCGCGGGAGGCGGCGGTGGCGCGGGCCCACTCGTGCACGCCGCCAGCAGGACCGCGAGCAGCACGACCAGCACGGCCGGCGTCCGCCGCACCGCGGGGAGCGACGGCGGAGTGCACATCGACACCGGAACCTCCGGAACGTCCGGGGCGCGACGCCCGCGGGCTGACATCCTCGCACCGTGCATAGCGTCGGCGGAGCGCGCATCGGGCCACCACTCGCGGACGGAAGAGCCCGCCACGCGCTCAGGTGGCCGACCGCGCCCGCGACCGCATCCGCGCCCGGGTGTGCGAGTCGAGCACGACCTTGCGGATGCGCACCGACTCCGGCGTCACCTCGACGCACTCGTCGTTGGCGCAGAGCTCCAGCGCCTGCTCGAGGTTGAGCACCGTGGGCGGGGTCAGCTTGACCAGCTCGTCGCCGGTGGACGAGCGCATGTTGGTGAGCTTCTTCTCGCGGCAGATGTTGACCTCGAGGTCCTCACCGCGGGTGTACTCGCCGATCACCATGCCGGTGTAGACCAATGTGCCCGGCCCGACGAACAGCACGCCCCGATCGGCGAGCTGGTCCACGGCGTAGCCGGTGATAGGGCCGGGGCGGTCGGAGATCAACGATCCGCGCAGCCGGGTGCGCAGCTCGCCGACCCACGGGCCGTAGCCGTCGAAGACGTGGCTGGCGATGCCGGCTCCGCGGGTGACGGTGAGGAACTCGGTCCGGAACCCGATCAGCCCACGGCTCGGGACCCGGTAGTCCATCCGGACCCGGCGCTCGCCGTGCACCATCTGGACCAGCTCGCCCTTGCGGGTGGCCAGCAGCTGGGTGACGGCGCCGAGCTGTTCGGTGGGCACGTCGCAGGACAGCTGCTCGAACGGCTCGTGCAGCCTGCCCTCGATCACGCGGGTGACGACCTCGGGCTTGCCGACGGTCAGCTCGAAACCCTCGCGGCGCATCGTCTCGACCAGGATGGCCAGCGCCAGCTCGCCGCGGCCCTGCACCTCCCACGCGTCGGGACGTTCGGTGGGCAGCACGCGCAGGCTCACGTTGCCGACCAGCTCGGTGTCGAGGCGGCCCTTGACCTGGCGGGCCGTGAGCTTCGTGCCCGGGTGCGGGTCCCTGGCCGCGAGCGGGGAGGTGTTGATGCCGATCGTGACGGCGATCGCCGGCTCGTCCACGCAGATGCGCGGCAACGGCACCGGGTTCTCCGGATCGGCGAGGGTATCACCGATCGTGACGTCGGGGATGCCGGCGACGGCCACCAGGTCACCCGCGCTCGCCGACTCGGCCGGCACCCGGATGAGCGCCTCGGTGCGCAGCAGTTCGGTGATCTTCACCCGGGTGGTCTTCCCATCGGCGGTACACCACGCGACGTGCTGGCCTCTGCGGATCGCGCCGGCCCGCACGCGGCACAGCGCGATGCGGCCGAGGAACGAGGTGGCGTCGAGGTTGGTGACGTGTGCCTGCAGCGGGGCGTCCGGGTCGTCGGCCGGCGGCGGGACGGTGGCCGCGATCGTGTCGAACAGCGCCTCCAACCCGGGATCGGCGGGGAGCTCGCCGTCACCGGGGCGGGTCCGCGACGCCCGGCCCGCACGCCCGCTGGCGTAGACGACGGGCAGGTCGAGCAGCCGCGCGGTCGTGGTCTCCTCGAGCTCGAGCTCGTCGGCCAGCTCCAGGAGCAGCTCGAGGCTCTCGTCGACGACCTCCGCGCAGCGGGCGTCGGGCCGATCGGTCTTGTTGACCACCAGCACGACCGGCAGGCCCGCGGCGAGGGTCTTGCGGAGCACGAACCGGGTCTGCGGCAGCGGACCCTCGCTGGCGTCCACGAGCAGCACGACGCCGTCGACCATGGACAGCCCGCGCTCGACCTCGCCGCCGAAGTCGGCGTGACCCGGGGTGTCAACGACGTTGACCGTCATCCCGTGCCAGTCGATCGCCGTGTGCTTGGCGAGGATCGTGATGCCCTTCTCCCGCTCCAGATCACCGGAGTCCAGGATCCGGTCCACCACGGCGGCGCGCTCGCCGAACGCGCCCGAGGCGCGGAGCATGGCGTCGACGAGGGTGGTCTTGCCGTGGTCGACGTGGGCGACGATGGCGACGTTGCGCAGTTGTGCGCCCGTCTCCCGGGTCGTGGGAGACGGGTCTGCGGGTGCTGCGAGGGTGGATACCGCTGTGCTCACAGTTCACGGTAGCCCGTGGAGGGGCCGGCCCGAGCCTGGCGTGAGGCTAGGCTCACCTCATCATGAGCGCAGCGCAGAAGAAGCGTTGCCGTACGAAGCCGCAGCAGTGCGCCCGTCGCCCCGTCATAACGGGGCATCTAGCCAAGACCAAAAGCGGAGCCGGACCGGAAGCATCTGCGGCGAGTGGTCACGGACCGCGCGGGCGTACTGAACCGATTCGGCTCCGCACCCGCGACGAGCGGCGCCGATCAGGGGCCGGACGGTCCATAGCGGCCTCAATGGTGATCCCCACCTCGACCCGAGCGGGCCGACCGGGACCTCCGTGACCGGGTCCCGCGATGGTGATCGCCGGTTCGGGACCCGCGACGGCCGCACCCGCGGCCGCGGGTTCCGAGGCGTCGATCACTGTCGTCGACGTGGCACAGATCACGTCGAGTCAGCCGCCCCGCAGCGCACCAGCGAGGCACGTCCGAGCCCGAGTGACCGCACCCGCGGACGGCACGCCCTCGACGCGTGATCGCCACCTCGGGCCGGCGGACCGTGCCCGGCACGACTCCCGGTTCCGAGAAACCGATCATCCGTCCAGCCTGCTGGACAAGCACATTCTGGCGGTCGGGCCCGCCGGGAACTCTGCGATCGGGGGTTCCCCGGCGGTGATCGCCGGTTCGGAACCCACGACGGCCGCACCCGCAACTGCGGGTTCCGAGGCGTCGACCATGGCCGTCGACGTAGCACAGATCACGTCGATTCCGCCGCCCTGTAGCGCACGAGCGAGAGGTCCGGGACTGAGCAACCCGCATGCCCTCGACGCATGATCGCCGTTGTGGGCCAGCGGACCGCGCCCGGCACGGCTCCCAGTTCCGAAGGAGCGATCACCCCAGTCCGCAGCGGGCACCAGGTGCCCCGTATCCGATCATCATCCGGCTGCCGCCATTCCGCGGGCTACCTCGGACGCGATCTCGGCGAGCACAGACCGTGGCCGGGTCGTGAGGTCGTGCCAGGTGTAGCGCAGGATCGTCCACCCGTGCCGGACGAGCACGTTCTGGCGACGCTTGTCCGCCTGGGCCCGCGCCGCGTCCTGGTGCCAGGCCCAGCCATCGACCTCGATCGCCACCCGGGCGGCCGGGAACGCGATGTCGATCACGTACCCGGCGGTGGGGAAGCCACGGTGCCATCCTGCCGCCCCGGACTCGCGCAACAGTCGCGCGAGCAGCCGCTCCGCCGCCGAGGTAGACCGGTCGGCCGCAGCCACCAGCATCCGGCCGGCACTCGCCGAGCCGTGGGAGCCGAGGTTGCGGCAGTAGGCGGCGTACACGGCGGGGAACCGCACCGACCGCTGCAGCGCCCGGTCCAGGAGCAGGCCTCCGGAGTCGCCGAGCTCGACCGCCGCCTCGAGCACCGTCAGCGGCGGCGCGGTCACGACCATGCCGTCGCGCTCGACGAGGTCATCGGCCGCCAGCTCGCGGCGCCGCACGCTCACACCGGAACGGGAGCGGGGGTGGCGACGACGGGCCACGGTGACACCGACCGTCGTCGGCGCCCGTTCGGCCAGCCCGTGCCACCAGGCGGCGGCGACACCGGAGAGCACCGCGCCCTCCCCCGCCCAGAGCACGGCGGCGCGGACCTGCACCTCGTCGTCGTAGCGGTGCCCACCCACGAGGTAGACCTGGGGGTGCAGCGGCCGCCAGCGTCGGAGCCGGAGCCGGTGGTCCACGGCGTCGCGGGAGAGACCGGAACCGATCGCCTGATCACGGGAGATGACACCGGCCTGGCGGGCGAGAAGAGCATCGAGAGACATGCCCGCCACCGACGCCCCGAACCGCCCCACGGTTCCCCCCACATACAAGGACGTTGCGAACGCGAACACCCCCACCCCCGCGAGTCGGTACGCAGTGGCGCGTGAGTGGTCGATTTCTGGCGGACGGCGGCCGCCAACTCGTACCGACTCGGCCGCCAGGTCGTACCGACTCGCGGGGGATTAGGTGGGGGTGGGCCAGCGGACTTCGAGGCGGGCGCCGCCGCTGGGGGTGGCACCTGCTGTGACCGAGCCGCCTCGGCCTCGCACCAGGGCCGCCACCAGCGCCAGGCCGAGCCCGGCCCCGCCGCCTGCCTCCGGGTTCAGCCGCAGGAACCGGTCGAAGACCCGCTGCCGGTCGGCCTCCGGGATGCCGAGGCCGTCGTCCTCCACGACGAGCCGCACCGAATGGCCGGCCGGCAGCACGCTGATCCGCACCAGCGACCGGGCGTAGCGGCGCGCGTTGCCGATGAGGTTGTCCAGCACCAGCGCGACCTCCAGCGGGCTCGCACCGACCTGCGCCGGGGTGGGCGCGACGAGCAGCAGCACGGGCCCCTCGGCGCCGGCAGCCTCGGCCCTGACCATGGCCGCTCGCGCCGCGGCCACGAGGTCCACCGGTTGCGGCGCAGAACGCTGACCGGCGTCGGCGCGGGCCAGCGCGAGCAGGTCCGAGAGCAGCGTCGAGAGCCGGGCAGCTTCGTCGGCCACCGCGCGCAGCGTCTCCTCGGTGAGCTCCGGGTCGGGGTGCGCCACGGCCACGTCGGTCTGCGCCCGGATCGCGGCGACGGGCGAGCGGAGCTCGTGTGCGGCATCGCCGGTGAACCGCTCCAGCCGGGCCACCGCGTCGTCGCGGCGAGCCAGCAGCAGGTTGATCTCCTCGGCCAACGCGCGCAGCTCGCCGCGGGCCGGCGGCACCGGCAGCCGCTCCCCCGGCAGCAGTGCGGCCGCGGCCGTGCGCATCCGGTCCACCGGCCGCAGCGCCGCCCGGGAGGCCACCCAGGCCGCGAGCGTCACCACTGCGGCCGCCAACAGCGCAGCGAACAGGAACCCGACTGCGGCCCGGCCCAGCAACGTGGACCCGCCGACCAGGTCGGCCGTCGCGACCACGAGGCGGGTCGTACCGTCGGGCGCGACCGCGGGGACGGCGAGCCAGCGTCGCAGCTCGCCGGCCCCACCGACAGTGAGGGCCTTCCCGCCGGCCAGCCGCCGGACCTGCCCGTCGCGCAGTGGCAGCGCCGAGCCGCCGTCAACGGGGTCACCCGCGGTGTTCACCACGCGGATACCCGGCGCCCGCACCTCGGCGGGCGCGGCTCCCGCGACGATGCCAGCCTTTGCTGCGTCGGCCTTGGCGCGCAGCTCGGCGTCGGCGGCGCCGAGCAGCGTGCCGTACAGCAGCCCGCCCCCCAGCCTGCTCAGGGCCAGCAACGCGGCCAGCGCGACGACGCCGACGACGAGGGTGATCCGGACGCGGAGCGAGCGACCCGCCCACCACCGGTCCAGCCGGGCCCGCAGCGGGACACCACCGCTCATGTCGAGCCGACGAGGTAGCCGTACCCACGCACCGTCTTGAGCACGTGCCCGGCCCCGACGGCGTCGAGCTTGCGACGCACGTACCCGACGTAGACCTCCACGACGTTACGGCTGGCCGCCTGCTCGTCACCCCACACCAGGCGCAGCAGCTCGTCCTTGGCCACCGCGGTGTCCGGGCGGCTGGCCAACGCGTGCAGCAGCGCGAACTCCCGGGGCGAGAGCTCCACGGTCGCGCCCTCCCAGCTGACCGCACGCGCCACCGGGTCGACGACCAGCGACCCGAGCCGCACCCGCTGGCCGGTCCGCCCGAGGGCGGCGTCGCGGCGGCGCAGTAGCGCGCGCAGCTGCGCGACCAGCACCACGAACGCGAACGGCTTGACGAGGTAGCCGTCAGCTCCGAGGTCCAGGCCGTCGGCCTGGTCGAACTCCCCGTCCTTGGCCGATACCAGCAGCACCGGCGTGTCCACCCCAGCGGCGCGGAGCTGCTCCAGCACCCGGTAGCCGGACAGGCCCGGAAGGATGATGTCGAGCACGATCGCATCGAAGCTGCCGGTCAGCGCGGCCGTGAGCGCCGACGGACCGTCGCCGAGGGCGACGACCTCCATACCCTCAGCCGTGAGACCACGCGCGACCGCGGTCCGGATCCCCGGTTCGTCGTCCACCACCAGCACGCGTGCCATCTCAGGTGGAACGCTACCGACCCCCAGCCCGTCCCACCTGGTGTCGGCTCAGTCCGCGTCCTCGATGCTCACCCCGCGGTCCCGGATCGCGTCGAACAGCCGGTCCGGGTCCCAGCCGGTCGTGATCTCCTCGACCAGCGCCTCGGCTTCGACCAGGCTCAGCGTGGCGGCCCGGGTACCGTCGCTGACCGCGACGAAGTAGCGGGTGATGGTGGGCCGGGCCGCCCCGCGCGGCGGCTCTCCGGCCGGCTGGCTGTTCTGCCGCTTGACCGTCGCGGTGACCGGTGGACCGTCGCCCGTACCGTTGGCCCGCTCCGCTATCGCGGCCGCGGCCCGCTGGGCGTCGTTCTCCAACATGGGCCGTCTCCTCTGCTCTGGATCGAAGGCCAGCACGGGTGCGCGTGACCGTACCCGCTCCCGCCGACGGCGCCGCCCACAGGTCTCAGCGGGCCCGGCGAGCCAGGCGCTCGGGCTCGAGGATCAGCACGCTCTTGCCTTCCAGCCGCAGCCAGCCGCGGTGGGCGAAGTCGGCGAGCGCCTTGTTCACCGTCTCCCGGCTCGCGCCGACGAGCTGCGCGATCTCCTCCTGCGTGAGGTCGTGGGTGACGCGCAGCAGGCCCGCCTCTTGCGACCCGAACTGGCGCGCGAGCTGCAGCAGCGATTTCGCCACCCGGCCCGGCACGTCGGTGAAGATCAGGTCGGCGAGCATGTTGTTGGTACGGCGCAGCCGCCGGGCGAGCACGCGCAGCAGCTGCTCGGCGATCTCGGGACGCTTGCCGATCCACTCCCGCAGCGCGGGGCGGTCCATCGTGTAGGCCCGGACCTCCGTGACGGCCGTGGCCGACGACGTGCGCGGGCCCGGATCGAAGATCGAGAGCTCCCCGAACATGTCGGACGGACCGGCCACCATCAACAGGTTCTCCCGGCCGTCGGGCGACTTGCGCCCGATCTTGACCTTCCCGCTGGCGAGGATGTAGAGCCGATCACCCGGCTCGCCCTCCGCGAAGATGACGTGACCACGGGGAAACTCCACCGGATCGAGCGCCTGGGCCAGCGCGTCGGCGGCATGCGGGTCGACACCCTGGAATATTCCTGCGCGGATCAGAGTCTCGTCCACTTCACCGCTCCTCGTCCCGGCCGCCACCCAGCAGCGGATCACCGGCGCGCCAGTCTAGGGGTACACCCACCCCGTGTGAGCCGCAACCACCGATCCCGCCCGGGTCGGGTGGGGCCGATCGTTATCCGACCCTGCTGCGCTTGGCCAACCGGCGCCCCCGCGGGCCGCGCCTGCGCAGCCGGAACAGCTCCAGGGCCCGGTCTGTACCCTGCCGGAACAGGGCGCGGAGCTCCTCTGGACGCGGTCGTTCGAGGAGCTCCTCGAGCTCCTCCGGGCGCACGGTGGCCTCCCGCAGCTTGGACTCCACGCGCTCCATTCCGAGCGCGAAGAACATCACCAGCAGCGGCACGAGGACGGACAACCAGACAGTCATATCGGCATGGATGGTCTCGCACGTGCCCCCGCTCCCGTCGATCGGGGGGGTCAGTGCGTCCGCGAACGGGGTGTCGGCTCCTCGCCGTAGGCTCGGCAGCGTGACCACCGCATCCCGGAACGCGGCACGCCTGGCCAGTCGAGTGGCAGCCGGAGAGCCGCCACTCGGACGAGCGCGGCGGGTCGGACGGATGCTGCGCACGCTCGCCGAGACCCACCCCGACGCACACTGTGAACTCGATTTCAGCACGCCGCTCGACCTGGCCGTCGCCACCATCCTGTCCGCGCAGTGCACCGACAAGCGCGTCAACGAGGTCACGCCCGCGCTGTTCGCCCGTTACCCCACCGCGCTCGACTATGCGAAGGCCGACCGTTCCGAGCTGGAGGAGAGAATTCGAACCACCGGGTTCTTCCGGAACAAGGCGAACTCGCTGATCGGGTTGGGCGCCACGGTGGTCGAGAAGTACGACGGGGTGCTGCCACGCACGCTCAACGAGCTGATCGTGCTGCCGGGCATCGGCCGCAAGACCGCCAACGTGATTCTCGGCAACGCCTTCGCCATCCCCGGCATCACGGTCGACACGCACTTCGGTCGGCTCGTCCGGCGCTGGGGGTGGACCCAGGAGGAGGACCCGGTCAAGGTCGAGCACGCGGTGGGGGCGCTGGTGCCCAAGCGCGACTGGACGATCGTGTCGCACCAGGTGATCTTCCACGGTCGCCGGGTCTGCCACGCCCGCAAACCCGCGTGCGGGGCCTGCACGCTGAGCGGGGACTGCCCGGCCTACGGCACCGGACCCACCGATCCCGAACAGGCCGCCGCGCTGGTCAAGGGTCCGTCACGGGCCCACCTGCTCACCATGGCCTGCCTGCCCGCCGATGCTCCGGCCCCGGAGCAGGACGCACCGTGAGCAGTGGTCAACGGCTCAGGGCGCGCCGGTCGGAGATCGTCACGACGCTGGTCGTCGTGCTGCTCACCGCCGCGGCCGTGGTCGCGCTCTGGCCGCGGGGCGGTCCGGACCGGGGCGCGGCGGCGGCGGCCGGGTCCGACCCCGCTGCGGTCGCGGTGTCCGATGCCGAGCTCGCCGCACCGCGTGCCACCGCAGCGCTCGCACCGTGCCCCGGCCCGACCGGCGCCACTCCCACCGGGGCGCTGGCCGATATCACCGTGCCGTGCCTGGGCGCGCCCGGCGTCGTCGACCTCGGCGCCGCGGTCGCGGGCCGTCCGGTGCTGCTCAACGTCTGGGCGTCCTGGTGCGGTCCCTGCCGCGAGGAGCTGCCGGTGCTCGCGGAGTACGCGGCCCGGCCGGGCGCGGTACCGGTCCTGGGTGTCGACGTGCGCGACGACCCGCGCGCCGCCCTGGCGCTGCTCGCCGAGCTCGGCGTCTCGCTCCCGTCGGTCACCGATCCCGACGACGCACTGCGGATAGCGCTCGACGTCCCACCCGGGCTGCCGATGTCCTACCTCGTGCGCGCCGACGGGACCGTCGCCCGGGTGGACCCGCCGGTACCGCTGCGCACCGCGGACGAGGTCGCCACCGCCGTGGACCGGCTCTCATGAGCAAGCGTGCGACGACGCTGCGCTCCCACCGCGCGCCGGAGTGGCTACAGCCGCTGCTGGAGGGCCTCCACGACGTCGACGCGGCCGCACTGAGCTACCACCGCGTCCCGTCACCTGCCGTTCGGCGGCGGGCGGCCGTGCTCGTGCTCCTCGCCGACAATGCGGTGCACGGCCCCGACGTGCTCCTGGTGAAGCGGGCAAGCACGCTGCGCGAGCACGCCGGGCAGGTAGCGTTCCCCGGCGGCGGCGCTGAACCGGGCGACGGCGACCCCGTCGCCACAGCGCTGCGCGAGGCCGAGGAGGAGACCGGGCTGGAGCCCTCCGGCGTCGCTGCACTGACACTGCTGCCCGAGCTGTACGTCCCCCCATCGGGTTTCGTCGTCACGCCCGTGCTCGCGCACTGGGAGCGCCCGAGCGCCGTCCATGCGGTCGACCAGGGCGAGACCGCGGCCGTCGTCCGGGTGCCGCTGGCCGCACTGGCCGATCCGGCCAACCGGCTCAGGGTCGCTCACCCGTCCGGGTTCACCGGGCCGGCGTTCGCTGTGACGGGGCTGCTCGTGTGGGGATTCACGGGGGGCTTATTGTCCGCGCTACTGGATCTGGGGGGCTGGGCACGACCCTGGGACACCACCCGCGTGCAGGGCGTGGGTGCAGCGTGGTCCGCGGCACGGGCCGCTCGGCAGGAGGTCGCAGGGTCATGAGCGCGGGGCGCCGTGGGCACGGAGCTGCCCCCGCACCCTGCGCCGCGTCCCGAGCGCGCGTGCCAGCCGTGGCGGACACGTCGTCAGCGCGGTGGGAGCGACGATGAGGATGGGCCTGTGAGCTGGGTGGACCTCGTCGTCCTGGTGCTCGCCGCGACCGCTGGCGTGTCCGGCTGGCGACACGGGATGGCGGTGGCGCTGCTGTCGTTCGTCGGCGTGCTCGGCGGCGCGATCATCGGTGTGCGGCTGGCACCCCTGCTGGTCGCCGGTGTGGAGAACCCCAGCACCCGCATCGTCGTCAGCATCGTCGTGGTCGTGCTGCTGGTCGCGCTCGGCGAGACCACCGGGGTGTTCTTCGGTCGGCGCATCCGGGACCTGATCACCGGCCAACGCACCCTGCAGGTCGACTCGACGCTCGGGTCGGTGCTGCAGGCGGCCACCGTCGTCGTCGCGGCCTGGCTGGTGGCGCTGCCGCTCGCCTCGGCCAGCTTCCCGGGTCTGGCGGCCGGCGTCCGTGGGTCGGAGGTGCTGCGGGCCGTCGACTCGGTGATGCCCGACGGTGCCCGGCAGCTGCCCGACGACCTGCGCCAGCTCCTGAACAACTCGGGGTTCCCCAACGTCCTGAGCCCGTTCGAGGAGACCCCGGTCACCGCTGCCGGCCCGCCCGATCCCACGCTCGCCCAAAGCGCCGTGGTGACCGACGTCGCCGACAGCGTGCTGAAGATCCGCGGCCGGGCACCGTCGTGCTCACGCCAGTTGGAGGGCACCGGGTTCGTGGTCGGACCCCAGCTGGTGATGACCAACGCGCACGTCGTCGCGGGCACGTCCGACACCGGTGTCGAGGTGGTCGACCGCCGCGGGCAGACCGTCGAGCTAGCGGCGAATGTGATCTTCTACGATCCCGGGATCGACGTCGCGGTGCTTCGCGTGCCCGACCTGGATGCCGAGCCGCTGGTGTTCTCCCAGCAGCCGGCGTCGACGGGAGACGACGTGATCGTCCTCGGCTATCCGCTCGACGGGCCGTTCACGGCCACTGTGGGCAAGATCCGCGATCGGATCACCCTCAGCGGCCCGGACATCTACGACAACGGCGAGGTCACCCGCGAGGTCTACACCGTGCGCGCGGAGGTCCGCTCCGGCAACTCCGGCGGCCCGATGATCTCACCGACGGGTCAGGTGGTGGGCGTGGTGTTCGGCGCCGCGCTGGACGTCGAGGAGACCGGGTTCGTGCTCACGGTCGACCAGGTGACTCCTGCTTTTCAGGCGGCCCAGGGCCGGAACATCGAGGTGGACACCGGCAAGTGCGCCGCCTGAGACGCCACCCTCAGCGCGTCAGACGCCGCGGGCGAACGAATCAGCGTAGGGCGCCTACCTGCGACGATGCTGAGATACCGCCTCTGAGCTGCGCGACCAGTCCTCGGCGGTTGTGGTTGTCTCGCGCTGCCGGTAGGCGTCCTGACGAACGAC
Source organism: Mycobacteriales bacterium (assembly GCA_038257875.1). Lineage (GTDB taxonomy): Bacteria > Actinomycetota > Actinomycetes > Mycobacteriales > Pseudonocardiaceae > Pseudonocardia. The sequence goes on along the minus strand of JBBSQN010000008.1, from coordinate 31,089 downwards.
TGACGAACGGCCGGACCACCGTCTTTCACCCACAATGGGGCTTGTGTGGCATCCCGGAGACCTACCGTCCGGCGAGGGCATTCGTCCTGGGCCGCCGGTCCGTCAAGCGGCGCTTGTGCGACAGTAGGCCGACCGACCTGAACATCCACCATGGCGCTTGCTTGCCCCCAGGAGACGAACCGCGTGGCCACCATTGATTACGCCCTACTTGCCGAGTACGCGCACGTGGATGCCGCAGGCTTGCTCACGGTCGTTGGGGCCAGTTTCGATCGGGTGCGTGCAGCGAACCCTGGGTCAGGTCAGCAGCTGTTCGTCGCGCTGCGGGTCCTGCTCGACAGCTCCGAGGAGTCCGCGGACTTCCAGATCAACGTGCGGCCCCCTAGTGGCCAGTACGCCATCGGGTTCACCGGCCAGACGGTGCCCAACGCTGAGGCTCTGCCGGTCGACGGCAAGATTGCCGTCGTCATCACTGTCGGTGTCATGGTTCCGCTACCGGAGGCAGGACGGTACAGCGTCGCTGTGTCGCTCGGAGACGATGACCGCCGCGAGCTGCCGTTCATCGTCGAGCACGTCGCGCCAGGGGGCGTGTGAGGCATCGATGCAGATCCGCTACGCATGGCACGCTGACCAGCAGATGGCGAGGCGTGGCATCACACGCGACGACGTGAGACAGTGTCTAGAGAATCACCCATCCAAGATCCAAACACGGAGGAAGACGCAGTACAGCGGGGTTGTGCGAGGGAGAGTCCTCAAGATTGGCGTGTCTCCACAGGTGGACACGGAAGGTGAGAAGTTCGTGACGACCGCGATGTGGCAGGGGGACGACGAGAATGAGTAGTCCGATGATCAAAGTCGAGGTCGACACGGTGATCGGCGCTGCTTACATACAGCTCAGCGACACAGCTGTCAGTCGCACCGAGGAGTACTCCGAGGACATCAACGTGGACCTGGATGCTCACGGGATGGTCGTGGGAATCGAGCTTCTTGACACGAGCATGTCAGTCCCGCTTGATGAGTTAGTGGTGCGCTACCACATCAAGAGTTCCACCATGACTCATCTGCTGGCCTCGCTTCAGTCTGCGTCGTCCGCTGTAATGTCCTCAGCCGCCCAGCTGCCCGGCTCGACGCGAACCTACCGGGCGATTGGACCGCGCGAGGTCATGGGCTTGTAGTTGGTCACTGGCTTCCCGCAGCAGCCGCGCATCAGAACAGTGTCGGCCACCTATGGCCAAGGCACGGGCCCGCGCCAGCTGCCGACGATCCGGCTGCATGACCTCCGGCACTTCTACACGTCCGGACTGATCTTCGCGGGGTGCGACGTCGTCACTGACGAACATCACCGCAGCATGGGGCGCTGAACAGGGCAAAGAACGTCCGATCAGACATCGCAGGTGATCGTTTGGTCGCGACCGGGCCCCACTCCGATCGCGCTCACCGGGGCGCCGGTCAGCTCCTCGATCCGGTGCACGTAGGCCCGCGCGGTGGCCGGTAGCTCCGCGAACGTCCGGTACGGCGACAGGTCCTCGAACCAGCCGGGCAGCTCCTCGTACACCGGGACGGCGTGGTGCACGTCGGTCTGGGTCATCGGCATGTCCTCGACGCACCGACCGTCGATCTCGTAGCCCACGCAGACCGGCACCTTCTCCAGGCCGGACAGCACGTCGAGCTTGGTGAGGAACAGGTCGGTGATCCCGTTGACGCGGACCGCGTAGCGGCCGATCACCGCGTCGAACCAGCCGCAGCGACGCGACCGCCCGGTCGTGACGCCCACCTCGCCGCCGGCCTTGCGCAGGTGCTCGCCCATCGCGTCGAACAGCTCGGTCGGGAACGGTCCGGAGCCGACGCGCGTGGTGTAGGCCTTGAGGATGCCGAGCACGCGGGTGATCCGGTTCGGGCCGATGCCCGAACCGACCGCTGCGCCGCCCGCGGTCGGGTTCGAGCTGGTGACGAACGGATAGGTGCCATGATCGACGTCGAGCAGCGTGCCCTGCGAACCCTCCAGCAGGATCGTCTCGCCTGCCTCCAGCGCCTTGTTCAGGAGCAACCGGGTGTCGGCGATGCGGCTGGCGAAGTGCCGCCCTTGGGCCAGCACCGTGTCCACGACCTCGTCGACGTCGAGCGCGCGCCGGTTGTAGACCTTGACCAGGATCTGGTTCTTCAGCTCGAGGGCGGCCTCGACCTTCTGGTGCAGGATCTTCTCGTCGAGGATGTCGGCCACCCGCACCCCGACCCGGGCGACCTTGTCCTGGTAGGCCGGGCCGATGCCCCGGCCCGTCGTACCGATCTTGGACTTGCCCAGGAAGCGTTCGGTGACCTTGTCGATGGCCACGTGGTACGGCATGATCAGGTGCGCGTCCGCTGAGATCATCAGCCCGCTCGTGTCGACGCCGCGAGCCTCCAGCCCCGACAGCTCCTCCAGCAGCACGCCGGGATCCACCACCACGCCGTTGCCGATCACGTTCTTCGCACCCGGGGTGAGGATCCCGGACGGGATCAGGTGCAGGGCGAAGTCCTGGCCGTCGGGCAACACCACCGTGTGACCGGCGTTGTTGCCACCCTGATAGCGCACCACCCACTGCACCTGGCACCCGAGCAGGTCGGTGGCCTTGCCCTTGCCCTCGTCACCCCACTGGGCGCCGATCAGCACGATCGCCGGCATGTGAAACTCCACTCCTGGACGCGAGCAGCGGCAGCCAAGCGCATCAGCACCGCGGCGGGAGGGTAACCGATCAATGCACTCGACCGACTCGGACGTGATCCTGCTGACCTGCACGGAGAACACGGCACTGCGACGTCTCCCCGTGCACGGTAGTCGCGGTGCCGCGCGCGCACCGCGACTACCCGCCGGGCGCGTCTCCACCGTCGCCCTGCCCACCCGGCCGACGCGCGCCGACATCGATCCGGTACTCGACCGGGTCGCGCCACGTCGGCTGGTGGTGTCGGGCACCGACGCCGACCTGGCCGCGGTGCTGGCGCGGCTCCTGCGCACCGACCGGCTGGCCATCGAGGTCGCCTACCTGCCCGTGACTCGCTCCCCCACCGCAGCGGCCTGGGGCCTCCCAGGGGGTGGAGCCGCCGCGGAGCTGGCACTCGAGGGCACCGCGGCACCGGCGCCCCTGATCCGGGACGACGCCGGCGGCGTGCTGGTCGGCCGTGGGGAGATCCGCGGCCTGCGTGGCGAGTGCTACTGCGACGACGTCCTCGTGCTCCGGGGCCACGCGCCCCGGCTCGTCGTGGCACCCGGACCTCGGGGGGTCGCGGTCCGCGCCGGACGCGGCCGCAGACCCCCCGACGGGCGCACCCGGCCGGTGCCGCAGGGGACGGCCCGCGGACGGGGCTCGGCGGTCGGCCGCGCGGTACAGGTGGGATGCCTGCCCGCGACGGTCGTGTCCGACGGCGTGCCGCACCCGCGCACCGTCGAGCGCTGGACCTGGTACTACCACACCACCCCCTGGCTCCTCGTCCACCCCTGACGCCCCGCGAGTCGGCACGATCTGGTGCATGAGTGGACCGCTGGTGGCGGAGCGCCGGGATGTCGGAGGGGTTCCGCTCGGCGCGACCGCCCCGCCAGGGCCGCGATCAGTCCAGGCCGAGCGCGGAAAGCGCAGCCGGGTCGGAGTCGGCGAGAAGCGTGCGGCAACGCTGTGCCTCGTCGGTCTCCCCGATGACCGCGGCGGCGCGCTGCAGGGCGGCCAGTGCCCGCAGGAAACCCTGGTTCGGTTCGTGCGCCCACGGCACCGGTCCGAAGCCCTTCCAACCCGAGCGGCGCAGCTGGTCAAGACCCCGGTGGTAGCCGGTACGCGCGTAGGCGTAGCAAGTGATCGTCGCGCCCTCCGCCAACGCGGCCTCGGCCAGCACCGCCCACGCAATGCTCGAGGTCGGGTGAGCGGCCGCCACCGCCGCGGGCTCGACACCGCGGTCGAGGTCGGCGACGGCCGGGTCGACAGGTAGCAGAGTGGGCTCTGGTCCGAGCAGGTTGTCGTGCAGGGTCATGGTGGTGCCTCCTTCGCTGCGCTCAGCCGGCTCGTGCGCGGAAATCGTCGCTCTGGCGACGATTTCCGCGCACAGGCGCGTCAGCGCAGTGTTGTGCCGGTGGAGCGGAGATTCTCGCAGGCCAGCCTCACCCGCTCGGCCATCCCCACCTCACCGGCCTTGAGGTAGGCGCGCGGGTCGTAGGCCTTCTTGTTGCCGACCTCGCCGTCGATCTTCAGCACGCCGTCGTAGTTCGCGAACATGTGCGCCGCCACCGGGCGGGTGAACGCGTACTGGGTGTCGGTGTCGACGTTCATCTTCACCACGCCGTAGCCCAGCGCCTCGTGGATCTCCGCGAGCAGGGAACCCGAACCGCCATGGAAGACCAGGTCGAGCGGCTTCGAACCCGCAGGCAGCCCGAGCTTGGCCGTGGCGACCTCCTGCCCCTGCTTGAGGATCTCCGGGCGGAGCTTGACGTTGCCCGGCTTGTACACGCCGTGCACGTTGCCGAACGTCGCCGCCAGCAGGTAGCGGCCCTTGTCCCCGCCGCCGAGTGCCTCCACGGTGGCCTCGTAGTCGCCGGGTGCGGTGTAGAGCTTCTCGTTGATGTCGTTGGCGACACCGTCCTCCTCGCCGCCGACGATTCCGATCTCCACCTCGAGGATGATCTTTGCCTTGACGGCCAGGTCGAGCAGCTCGGCGGCGATGCGCAGGTTCGCGTACAGCTCGGTGGCCGAGCCGTCCCACATGTGCGACTGGAACAGCGGGTTCTCCCCGCGGTCCACCCGCTCCTGGCTGATCGCGAGCAGCGGCCGGACGAAGCCGTCGAGCTTGTCCTCAGGACAGTGGTCGGTGTGCAGTGCCACGTTGATCGGGTACTTCGCGGCGACGACGTGCGCGAACTCGGCGAGGCCGACCGAGCCCGTCACCATGTCCTTCACCCTGGTACCCGAGAGGAACTCGGCGCCGCCCGTGGAGACCTGGACGATCCCGTCGCTCTCCGCATCGGCGAACCCGCGCAAGGCCGCGTTCAGCGTCTCCGTGCCCGTTATGTTGATCGCCGGGTAGGCGAACTCACCGCTCTTGGCCTTGTCCAGCATCTGGTCGTAGATCTCGGGTGTGGCGATCGGCACGCTCTGGCCCTCCTATCCATGGGTTTCGCCCGGCAGTATTACGCACTGGGCGAGGACGTCTGCGCGGCGGATGACATCACACGCTGACCGCAGTGACGAGCCGGGGCGGCGAGGTCGCCGAGGCACTGCGAGCCAGTGCGTCGAGCAGGGGTGGCCGGGGAGTGGCCAAGCCCCGGGTCACGGGCGGCGCCGCGCGACAGTGCCGGCACCCCACCGCCCTGCTCGGGGCCACGATGTTGGGAACGGTGCTCGCACTGCTGTCATGACGGCCCAGGCTGCTACCCGTTCTCGGATGACCAGCGCCGCCAGGTACCGTCGTTACCGTGACCACGCTCGCTCTCGGCCCGGAGTGGCTCCAGCCCGAGTCGATCATCGCCTGGCTCGGCCCGTGGGCACTGGTCGGGGTGGCGCTGATCGTGTTCGCCGAGTGCGGCCTGCTGATCGGGTTCTTCATGCCCGGCGACTCGTTGCTGTTCACCGCTGGCCTGTTCGTCGCTCAAGGCGCGATCGACGCTCCGCTGTGGCTCGTCTGCCTCATCCTGGTGGTGGCTGCGTTCCTCGGGAACGCCGTGGGCTATGGGATCGGCTGGGTGGCCGGGCCGGCGGTGTTCGACAAGCCGAAGTCACGGTTGTTCAAGCCGCAGCACGTCCTCAGGACACAGGAGTTCTTCGACAGGTACGGCAACCGCGCGATCGTGCTGGGCCGATTCGTGCCCATCGTGCGCACGTTTATCACGGTGCTGGCGGGCGTCGGGCGGATGCGGCCGAAGCGCTACCTCACCTACTCGCTGATCGGCGGCGTCGCCTGGGCCGCCGGGGTGACGGCGCTCGGTTTCTGGCTGGGCCAGTTCACCTTCGTGCGGGAGAACATCGAACTGATGCTCATCCTCATCGTGGCGGTGTCGGTGCTGCCGATCGTCGTGGAACTGATACGCGCGCGACGTGGCACGACGTACACCGCCTGACACCGGGGCGGTCCCCGCGCCATCAGACACAGCAACACCGCGAACGCGGTCGACGAACGCCGGCGAGGAGGGCACGTGAACGCCGCGCCCGCCCTGCACCAGCTGGCACTGGTGTCACTCGACGAGGCCGGACCGGTCACGGTGTGGGTCGTCGTCCTCGCCTTCGTGTTCTTCGAGTGCGCGCTCATCATCGGTATGTTTCTGCCCGGTGACTCGTTGCTGCTGGTCGCAGGCGTGGTGCTCGCCCAGGGTGGGCACGAGGCGAGCGCCTGGACGCTCGGGCTGGCGGCCGTGGTCGTGGCCGTCGTCGGCAACCAGGTGGGCTACCTCATCGGCCGTCACACCGGAAACCGGATGCTCGCCCGCCGGGAGGGCCGAATCCTCAATCGCACCAACCTGGCGCGGGCCGCGGCGTTCCTCCAGCGCTGGGGCTTCTGGGCGATCGTGGTGGCCCGCTGGATCCCGTGGGTGCGCACGCTCGCACCGATGATCGCCGGAGCCGCGCACATGGACAACCGGCGCTACCTCGTCGCCAACACCGTCGGGGCGATCTGCTGGGTGCCGACCCTGATCATGATCGGCTACTACGGCGCCGGGTTGCTGAACGCGGTGCCGTGGCTGGGGACCGCGTCCGCGGTCCTTGCGGTCGCCTTCCTCGTGCTCGGCACCGGCTACGGGTTCCTGCGTTATCGGCAGGAGATGCACCGCCCGGTCGACGAGGACGCGCCACAGCTGTCGAACCTGGACCTGTCCCACCCCCGGTGAACCGACAGGATCAGCCGGCCCGCGCCAACCTGCCAGCGGCCTCCATCAGCATCCATGCCGAGAGCTGCACCGACAGGTCGGCCTCCGGGACGCCCGATTGTGGCTCGACGGCGGGACGGCGCCAGTCGGGCGAGAACACGGGGCCACCACCGATCTCGACCCGCCCGTTCCACGCCGCCGCGGCGCTGGCCAGCACCAACCGGGACGCCGGGGCGGCCAGCTCGGGCCTGCGCAGCGCGGCATCGGCGAGGTAGCGCACCGTGATGCCGGTGAACAGGCCACCGTCACCACCGCCGTCACCGGGTAGCACGCCGTCCGGCCCAGCCAACCGATGCGCCACCGCGTCCACGATCGCGACGGCACGGTCCACCCAGCGCCGGTGCCCGTCCCGTTCGGCGAGCTCGACGCAGGCGCCCAGATGAACGCCTTGACAGTAGGTGTAGAAAAGTCCGACCACCTCGCGGACGGCGCCACCGGGCGCGAGCCGGACACCGTCGCGGACGAGGCCGGTGGCCGGGTCCACCAGGGTCTGCGCCATCCAGTCGGCGATGGCCGCGGCGAACGCGACCTGCCCGTCACGGGCCAGCAGGATCGCGGCCGGGCCGTTGGCCGGGGCGTTCTTGAAGTCGTCGCCACGGCGCCACCAGATACCGCCCCCGCCGTCCTCGGTCCAGCCCTCGTGGAGCTGGGCCGTGATCGCGGCCAGCGCGCCCGGACCGGAGCGGCGAGCGAGTCCCCCAGCACGCTGCAGGGCAAGCCCGAGCCAGGCGACGTCGTCGTAGTAACGGTTGGTCCAGGAGCCGGCGTTGCGCAGCCGGATGCCGCGCGCCGTCATCGTGATCACCCGGGCCCGGTGCGTCCCAGGGGCTCGCAGCTGAGCGTCCACCAGGCAGTCGAGCAGGTGGGCCTGCCACCAGTAGTGCCACGGCGCCAGCGGAGCCGGTGCGTGACGGGGCCAGCGGACGCGCCCGATGCGAGTGCCGGGAACGACGGCGGCAACGCGCCGGAGGTGTCGGCGACTGATCGTCCGCTCGACGATACCCGCCCGTTCCGACCAGTCAACCGTCGCAGCTCTCACCGGATCAATCCTGCCCGCTCAGGCGTGGCCAAGCCGTCGCCGTCGCAAGATCACCCGACAAGATCCCATAGCCTGCTTACCGGGAGGGCGGCAAGTTTCGGGCCGAATGGTGTCGCCTGCGAGGCAACGCTGAGCAGGAACCCGAAGTGGAAGCGGTCGCCGAGCCGGTCGGCAAGGAATCGCAGCCCCTTCAGATCCGACGCCCGGGGCGTCCCGGTAGCTTTGATCTCGATGCCGACAATCCGTCCGTCCGGATGCTCGAGGAGGAGATCCACCTCCACGCCGCTGCGATCCCGGAAGTGCCACAGCGTCGCAGAGTTCTGTGACCAGCTGAGCTGGCGCAGGAGCTCGGTGGCGACGAACGTCTCCAGCAGTGGCCCGAGCTGGGTCTGCGGACGTGCGAGACTCGACACGGTCACTCCCTGCAGATGTGCGGCCAGTCCCACATCAGCCATGACCAGCTTGGGACGTCGGACGACCTTGGCACTCAGGTTCGTCGACCACGCCGGGATCAACCGGACGAGGAACGCTGTGGCGAGATGAGCCAGATGCACGCTGATGGTCCTGGCCGGTATGCCGAGTTCACCGGCGATCGACGCGGCGTTGAGCTCGGTGCCCGTCCGCGCACCACATAGCGAGAGCAACCGGGGGATGTCGGCCAGGCGTTCCAGGTCGGCCAGCTCCCTGATGACGCGCTGGGTGATGGTGCGCACGTAGTTGTCGAACCACACCCGGCGGCGCGCAGGCTGCCTGCGAATGACATCCGGGAACCCACCCCGGAGCAGGCGTTCGCCGATCTCGACTCGGATGCCGGGAGCACTGCGCAGGAGCCAGCCGGGCTGGTCGAAGATCGTGTCGACGAACGACGGCCCGGTCGCGTCGACGAGCTCACGCTCGGCAAACGGCCACAGGTCGACTGTTTCGACCCGTCCGACGAGGGAGTCGGCCATGTCGGGTGCGGACAGCAACCGCGAGGAACCGGTGAGCAGAAACCGACCCGGACGCCGATCAGCGTCGACCGAAGCTTTGATCGCCCGGAACAGGCTCGGCTCGAGCTGCGCTTCGTCGACGACGAGGGTGTCCACAGGCCGCTCCACGAAGGCTCGCGGATCCGCGGCCGCGGCGGATCGGGCGGTCGGCTCGTCGAGAGTGACGAACTCCGCTGTTCCTGGATAGGACACAGTCTTGGCCAGGGTGGTCTTGCCAGCTTGACGCGGCCCGTTCACGACCACCACCGGCGTGTCCGCCAGCGCGGCGAGAACGTTCGGCATGACCGCGCGAGGCAGTAACACATCGACCATGGACGAATCCTACCGCCGATCCGTCCAAAGATCCACCGCCGATCCGTCCAAAGATCCACCGCCGATCCGTCCAACGTCCTGCCACCGTGGGCGCTGTCCCGCAGCAGCAGGCAGGGTCTCGTAGTCGGGCACGCAGCGGCGCTGGTGGCTGATCCAAGCGAAGGTCCGCTCGACGACCCGCGCCACGGCGGTCCGGGAGTGGACGTCCGGTTGTCGTGCCCGAATGTGTCGGTGCCCCGGTCTACCGTCCACGGCATGGACACTCCAGAGCGTTTCACCCATCAGGTCGACCAGTACGACGCGTGGCAGCGCGAGACCATCCGCCGCTACGGCTGGGCGCTGCAGGCCGTACTCGGCGACGAGGAGAGCCCACCGTTCGCCTACACGGTCGGGCTGTCCGGGTTCGACCACCCCGAGCTCATCCTCTTCGCCGCGGCACAGGCCACGGCGGCCACCGTGCTGAACGACCTGGGCGAGCTGGTCCGGGCCGGGCACGCTCTCACCGCCGGGGAGACCGTTGCGCTGCGGAGCGGCACGGTGCACCTGCTGGAGTTCCCGGAGTCGGCCGCGTGGCTGCTGGCGGCCAACGACCTGTACCGGGCGCCCGGCGGTCCACCCGTTCCGGCCCTGCTGGTGGTGCCGCAGAACGGACTGGTGCCGACGCCGGGCGAGGATCAGCCCTGCGCTTTCTGCTCCTGAACACCCGCGGTCGTTCGATCTTAGTTCGCCGCTTTCTCCTGGTAGACACACCGCGGCCTAGGATACGGGGGTGGTTGACGAGGAAGCGCGCGGCGCGACCGAGTGGGGCGAGACGGTGGGCGTCGGACCGTGGGAGGGCGACTGGCCGGCGGACGAGCGCTACGACCCCAGCCTCCTGCGCGAAGGCGACCGGCGCAACGTCGTGGACGCCTACCGCTACTGGCGACGCGAGGCCGTCGTCGCCGACCTGGACACCCGGCGGTACCCCTTCCACATCGCCATCGAGAACTTCGGCCACGACCACAACATCGGCACCGTGGTGCGCACCGCAAACGCCTTCGCCGTCGCCGAGGTGCACATCGTCGGGCGGCGACGCTGGAACCGCCGCGGAGCGATGATCACGGACAAGTACCAGCACCTACGCCATCACGACGACATCGCCACGCTGCTCGCGCACGCCGCAGCACACGACCTGGACGTCGTCGCGGTGGACAACGCACCGGGAGCCCGTCGGCTGGAGACGGCGGCGCTCCCCGAACGGTGCATCCTCCTCTTCGGCGCCGAGGGACCGGGGCTCACCGCCGAGGCTCGCGACGGCGCCGCGCTCACGGTGTCGATCGCCCAGTTCGGCTCGACCCGATCGATCAACGCCGGGGTCGCGGCCGGGATCGTGATGCACTCCTGGATTCGCCAGCACGCCGACCTCACGCACGCGTGGTAACGCCCCGGTTGTCAGACCATCGGCGGCGTCGATGATCGTCGCGCCGCCCGACGTCGCCACCGGATCCCGCACCGCGGCGCGCAGTTGAGGCGGACGTTACGTCAGCCCGACACCACCCACCAAAGGCTAACCTTACTCTTTCAGGAGCGTAACAGCCTTAGCCGGTCCGTCGATACCTTCAGCAGCACATGAGATAAATGCCGCTCTCCGAGAATCGGACCCTTGAGATGACCCAGCCCCACCAATGGAACCCGAGCCAGCCACCGCCGCAGCAGGGCGACGGGCCGTACCAACCGCCTCCGGACCATGTCGCGGCGAGAAAGAAGCGCAAAAAATGGCCCTTCGTCCTGGGAGGTGCGATCCTGCTCATTGTGATCATCGCCATATTTAGCAACAATGAGAGTGACGATACAAACTCTGCGACCAACTCGGGGCAGGCACCTGCGGGCGCCGCTGGAGCAGCGCAGCCTGCCGCCGCCGAAGGCATCACGTACGAGGTGACGGGCGTGAGCAGCGGTGACGGTGGCACCGGTATCGAGTCGTCGGTGACCTACACCAGCGACGACAAATTCAACCAGTCACAGGAGAACGGCATTCAGCTGCCGTGGACGAAAAATGTCGACCTGGGAAACGGCTTTTTCTCAGGTGCATCGCTGATCGCTCAGGCCGGTGATGGAGTCGAGTCGATCACATGTCGTATCCTCGACGGCGGCGAGGTCATTTCGGAGAATACGAGCTCCGGCCAGTTCGCCGTGGTGACCTGCTCCGGTACCTGAGCAACAGGAGACCACCGGAAAGCCCCGACCCGGGCAGCTGGGTCGGGGCCTCGGCGCCTTCCGACAGGAGACGATCAGGTACCTGAGCTCGTCCGGACCCGCCACTTCCTGGGTGGATCCAGGGTCGATGCGCGGGCTGCGCAGGGGTAGACGTCCGCCCCGTCGCCGTCCTACGTGGTCAGGTTGGCGTGGTCGGACGAGACACGACGCTCGGGCGGCTCCGGGAACGATCACGAGCGTTCATCGGCGGTTCACCCGCACCTGCTGACCTGGGGGCCCGCGACCTCTAGGCTCTGTCCATGCGTGACGCCTACCAGGAACAACTCGACAGCCTGGCGGACAGCCTCGCCGGTATGTGCACGCAGGTTGCCGATGCCATGGAGAAGGCCACCCGCGCGCTGCTGGAGAGCGATCTCCAGCTCGCCGAAGAGGTGATCTCCGACGACCTCAAGGTCGACGAGATCCGCACGGCGGCCGAGGAGAAGGCCTTCGCCCTGCTGGCGCTGCAGGCCCCGGTGGCGACCGACCTGCGGATCGTCGTGTCGGCCATCCACGGCGCGGGCGACATCGAGCGGATGGGCGACCTCGCCCTGCATGTCGCGCAGGCCGCCCGCAGGCGGCACCCGTCCCCGGTGCTGCCGGATGAGGTGGCACCGTACTTCGCGGAGATGGGCCGCGTCGGGGTCGCGCTGGCCGTGAAGGCCGGTGCCGTCATCCGGTCCCGGGACCTGATGACGGCCGCGGAGCTGGAGAGCGACGACGACGCCATGGACGACCTGCACCGGCACATGTTCACCGTGCTGATGGACCGCAACTGGACCCACGGGGTCGAGGCCGCCGTCGACGTCACGCTGCTCGCGCGGTTCTACGAGCGCTATGCCGACCACGCCGTCGCCGTCGCCCGCCGGATCGTCTACGTGGTCACCGGGCAGATGCCGGGTCCGCTCACGGTCTGAGCAGCTCGGCGACGTCTCGATGCCACCTATACCGCTTGCGCAGCAGCTCGGCGAGCTGTCCGAGCTGCTCGGCCAGATGTGCACGGCCGCCGCGGGGGCGGTGCAGCAGGCCACGGCAGCCCTGCTCGACGGCCGGGTCCGCCTTGCCGAGCAGGTGATCGCGGGCGACGCGAGGATCGACGCGCTCCGTGCGCAGATCGAGGAGCTCGCCGGTGACGCCCTGCTGTTCCACGCGCCCGTCGCCGGGGACCTGCGCGCGGTGGTCTCGGCGATCCGGTCGGCAGGTGACGTCGAGCGGATGGGCGACCTCGCGCTGCACGTCGCCGAGGTGATCCACCGGCGCCACCCCGGGCACGCGCTACCCGCCGAGGTGCGCGCGGACTTCGCCGAGATGGGACGCCTCGCGGTGCAGCTGGCGCGCAAGGCCGCGGAGGTCGTCCGCTCTCGCAACGTGCTCCTGGCCGTGGAGCTCGACGCCGACGACGACGCCATGGACGCGCTGCACCGGCGCATGTTCGGCGTGCTCATGCACCCGGCGTGGCCACACGGGGTGACCGCAGCCGTCGACGTCACGTTGCTGGCTCGCTACTACGAACGCTTCGCCGACCATGCCGTCATGGTGGCGCGGGAGACCATCTACGCGGTCACCGGGCAGGAGCCCGACGCGATCCCGATCTGACCCCGCTTCGCCGTCAGCGGCGCCGCCTTGACTTCTCACATTCACTCAGTAAAAATTGACTCAATGTCCACTGAGGTGAATTTCGGTCTGACGCACCGCGCCACCGTCCACAGCGCTCTGGGCGACCCGGTCCGGCTGGCCATCGTAGACGCGCTGGCGCTCGGTGAGCTGTCACCCTCGGAGCTGCAGGTCCTGCTCACCGTCCCGTCCAACCTGCTGGCCCACCACATCCGGATCCTCGAGCGCGCCGCGGTGGTGCACCGCCGACGCTCAGAGGGCGACCGCCGCCGCACCTACCTGGGCCTGGTTCCAGGGGCCCTTGAGAAGCTCACCCAGGTCACCGCGCGAGGAGCGGTGCGCGTTGTCTTCGTCTGCACGGAGAACTCGGCCCGGTCACAGCTCGCCGCGGCCCTGTGGAGCGGCGAGAGCGAGGTGCCGGCGACCTCGGCGGGCACCCGGCCCGGGCCCGTCGTGCACCCGGGAGCGGTCGCGGCCGCACGGCGCCATGACCTCGCGCTACGATCCGGCACACCCCAGCACGTGGCCGACGTGCTCCGGCCCACCGACGTCGTCATCACCGTCTGCGACGCCGCACACGAGGAGCTGCATCCAGCCCCCGACTGGGTCCACTGGTCGGTCACCGACCCCGCCCGAGAGGGCGACGCCGCGGCGTTCGACCGGACCGTCACCGACCTCACCGACCGCATCTCCCGCGTTGCCCCGGCCCTGCACCCCACCCGACCGGAAGAACCCGATGGCCACCACCCAACGACGCCCTGATCTCGGCATCAACCAGCAGCTGACGCTGTGCACCGCGGCGGTGCGGCTGTCGAACGAGTTCCGCGACGTGTTCGACACGGGCATCATCGAGCGTTTCCTGCGCTCGTCCTATGACGAGTTGACCGACCGAGCGATCGTCACGGACTACCCGCCGCTGCTGGCCGAGCGCTTCGCGCGAGAGCGGCTACAGGCGCTCGCGAAGGTCGAGAGCGAGGGCAGCGCCGACGGCGGGCCGCCCGCCGTGCTGTTCCTGTGCACGCACAACGCCGGCCGGTCCCAGATGGCCATGGGATTCCTCCAGCACCTGGCCGGTGACCAGGTGATCACGTGGTCAGGCGGGTCGAAGCCCGGAACGCACGTCAACCCGGCCGCGGTCGAGGCGATGGCCGAGCGCGGCATCGACATCTCGACGGCCTACCCCAAACCGCAGACCGAGGAGATGGTGCGCGCCGCGGACGTCATCGTCACGATGGGCTGCGGAGATACCTGTCCGGTCTTTCCCGGCTGCCGCTACGAGGAGTGGGCGCTTGACGACCCGATCGGTCTCGACATCGACACCGTCCGCCCGATCCGCGACGAGATCGAGCGACGCGTGCACACCCTCCTCGAACAGCTCGAAGTCGCCGCCGGTCCCCAGAGGTGACGGCGCCGCTATCACGCCGGCGTTCCTCCTTATGCAGATCATCGGTGCCGGGCTGGGAGCGCCCTGATCATCGAGAGACGCTGAGACTCGTGCGTCCGATCATTGCCCGGGCCGGTGCCCCGTGTCGGCAGGAGGCGAACCGGTGATCGGTGCGGTGATGCTCGGTGGTGACCCTGTGGTCGACCACGGTGGTGCGGGATGTCGTCCCGGGTCGGTGGCGCGGTCGCGGAGGGCAACGAAGATCGCGTGTCGCAGCGCCGCGGTGTGCTCGGACGGGACGAGGTGGTGGGCGTCCGCGTCGAGGGTGAGGGTCAGGGTGTCGTCGGCTCGTCGCCAGACGGCGATGCTTGCGGGCAGCATCGGCAGGTCGGGCGAGTCGCCCCAGTGGCCGGGGTGGCCCGCGCCCAGGTGGAGGCCACAGCCGGTGAGCGCGTCGGTCAGGGCGCGGCGCAGCGCGCCGGTGTGGTCACGGGGAACGCACCAGAAGGTGCCGTAGGAATGTCCGATGCTGAGGTCGCCGTGACCATGCTCGGTGAGCAGCACCACGACCGGCATCGTCGGGTCGGTGGAGGTCATGACACGGGCGGGTCGTCGGTGGCCGATGCGGCCTGTTGTACGGCGTCGATGGTCTGATTGTGCAGCTGGGTGAGCACGCGACGAAGGTCGTTGATCACGTAGACGAGTCGGACCGCGTCGCCGTGCCGGAGCCGGCCACGGTCCATGGTGTCGGTGACGGCGAGAACCACCGCGGCGGCGAGGCGGATGGCATCGGATCGGCCGAAGGAGGCCCGGCCCGTGCATTCGACGGCGACACGGTGGACATGGGTGCGATCGGCGCATTCCGACTCACCACGCAGGGAACTGTGAGTGGCCAGCGCCTGGCTGAACATGGGCACCGTCGTCACGACGACCTGCCCATGCGTCTCGTCGTCGAGCACCGAGCCGTGAATGGTGGCCAGGTAGGCAGGCTCGGGTCGTGCGGGAGGATTGCCAGTTGACATCGTGCGGTTGCCTTTCCGTGACTGTTCGGTGGGCGGCGTCGGGATCGGGGCCGGTCGGCCACACACTGATCACTGCTCCACCGTCCGGGTTAACGGCGTCGGCTTATGATGGCGAACTCTCGCCTGGCTTGTGTCAGCCCAAGCAAGGCCTACTCGCGGATCGTCCGCTCCGCCGAAATGATTACTGCCAACCCGTTGCGTGGCCCCGTGCGGTAGTACCGTCGGCTCGTCCTGTCTGGATGCGGCCGTGACGGCGCGCAGCTGTACCGGTGGGCGCCAGGTTCCGGCCGGGTAATAGTCGGCCTCCTCGGCGTCGGCAGTGGCGGAGTTGTGGGGGGTACGGTGGCCGGAGCGGCGGGTCTCTTCGCGGTTCCACCAGGTGGCGTAGTGATGGGCGTCGAGATGGTCGGCGAAGGCCGCTTCGACGTGGCGTCCGTCGTGGTCACTGGTGGTGGTGACCACCCACACGGTCGTCGGCCGGAGCACGTCGGTCGGGTCAGGTGGCCGGTGGCAGCGGCAAGCGTGGTCAGCCACGGCGCCACCACCGCACCACCACACGTCCACGTGGCGGTGGGTCGTAGAGGCGGATCGAGTGTCGGTTGGGCACCGTATGCCGACCAGGCCGGTAGCGCGCCAGCCAATGCCATGGTGCCCCGACCGGCTGCCCCACCAACTCGAACACGCGTGTCCCCTCGGTCGTGTGATCTCTCCGGACCTCCCGCCGCTGCTCCTGGGCGGGTGTGTGGTCTTGCGGTCGCATAGGTTCACCCTCGCGGGGAAAGACGGTCGAATGAACGGCGCAGCCTCGGCGTTCCCGGCGTAGAACGCCGGGAACTAGGCGTGAAAAGCCTAGTTCGGTTACCCTCGGGACATGTTTGATTCCCTTGGTGAGAACATCGCAAGGCTACGCACCGGTCGCGGCCTGACCCAGGAAGACCTGGCTCATCACTCCGGGGTGTCGGTGGACACGATCAGCCGTCTGGAACGGGGCGCGCGGCAGGTGGTGCGGTCGGCGACCCTTACCGCGCTCGCCGGTGCCCTCAGCACGAGTACCGGGACGTTGCTGGGGCTGCGACCCGCTGACCAGGACACCGACGGGGCCTCTCAGCTGCGCCGTGCGGTAAGGGCGCTCGATCTGCCGGACTTCGCTGAGCCGAGCGAGGTGCTGCCCTTGGCCGAGCTGCACGACGCGGCCGGGGTGGCGTGGGCGGACTATCTCGCTGGGCGGCACACCGAGCTGCTGGCCGGACTACCGGCCCTAATGGTCGACACCCGTCGCGCGGTGCACGACAGCACCGCAGACCACGCGGCGCACGCCGCCGGTCTGCTCGCCACGGCTTATCGGCTGGCCGCCGGCCTGGCCGGGCGCCTGGAGCTGACCGACCTCGCCGCCCATGCCGCGCACCGCGCCCTGCAGACCGCCCGGTTCACCTCCCGCCCGGAGCTGGACGAGGCCGCAGCGCTGCGCTACCTGGCCTGGGTCCTGGTCCGTCAGGGCGACTACGCCGAGGCCGAGCGCATCGCCGTACACGCCGCCCGACGACTCGACCCCGGCATGCTCGCCTGTCCCGATGCCGACCAGATCGGGGTGTTCGGGTCGCTGCTGTTCAACGCGGCCAGCGCCGCGGCCCGCGGCGGCAACCCCGACCGCGCCGACGAGCTGCTCCGGGTCGCCTCCGCTGCAGCGGTCCGCGACGGCACCGACCGCACCGGCGAGACCGGAGTATTCGGTCCCCGCGTCGCGGCTATGCAGGCGGTTGACCAGGCAGTCCGCACCGGGCAACCCGACCGAGCGCTTTCCCTCGCCCACACCGTGCCCGCACCCGCCGGGGCCGTCCCGGTGTTCTGGGAGGCCGGGCACCGCCTCCACCTCGCCGCAGCGTCAGCCGACCTGCAACGGTGGGACGACGTACTCGAGCACCTCGACGCCGCCCGTGGCCGCGCGCCGCAATGGTCGCAGGTCCAGCCGCTCGGCCAAGCCGTGCTCGGGCGTCTGCTGGAGCACTGGCCGTCCCGGCGACCCCGCCGCGTGACCGAGCTGGCGACACACTACGGCACACCATGACAGTGCGACCGCGATGCATACATCACCCGAAGCGGCCCGAGACGTAGTCCTCGGTGGCCTTCTCCCGTGGCCGGGAGAAGATCGTCTTGGTGTCGTCCATCTCGACGAGCTTGCCGGGCTGGCCGGTGCCCTCGATGTTGAAGAAGCCGGTCACGTCACTCACCCGCGCGGCCTGCTGCATGTTGTGGGTGACGATGACGATCGTGTAGTCCGCCTTCAACACGTTGATCAGGTCCTCGATCGCGAGCGTGGAGATCGGGTCCAGGGCCGAGCACGGCTCGTCCATCAGCAGGACGTCGGGCTGCACCGCGATCGCGCGAGCGATACACAGGCGCTGCTGCTGCCCGCCGGACAGGCCCGAACCGGGCTTGTCGAGGCGGTCCTTGACCTCGTTCCAGAGGTTGGCGCCATACAGCGACTGCTCAACGAGCGTGTCCGTCGCGTCCTTGCGCATCCGCTTGTTGTTCAACCGCATGCCCGCGATGACGTTGTCGTAGATCGACATCGTAGGGAACGGGTTGGGGCGCTGGAAGACCATGCCGATCTGGCGGCGCACACCCACCGGGTCGATGCCGGGGCCGTAGAGGTCCCTGCCGTCGAGCTCCATCCTGCCCTCGACGCGGGCCCCGGGGATGACCTCGTGCATCCGGTTGATCGAGCGCAGGTACGTCGACTTGCCACAGCCGGACGGCCCGATCAGAGCGGTCACCGACTTCGGCCGGATGGACATGGTGACGTCCTGCACAGCGAGGAACGAACCGTAGTAGATGTTCAGGTCCTTGGCGTCGATCGCTTTGCCCACTGCCATTCCTTATCGGTTGTCGAGCCCTTATCGGGTCTTGGGGGCGAACACACGGGCGACGAGCCGCGCGAGCAGGTTCAGCACCATGACGATGATGATCAGGACCAGCGCGGCGGTCCAGGCTCGCTCGAGGGAGGGCTCGCGGGGCACACCGGGGTTGGCGTAGGAGGTGTAGGCGAAGACCGGCAGGGTGGCTGTCCGACCGCTGAACGGGTTGAGGTTCACCCCCGCCGTGAGGCCCACCGTGATGAGCAGGGGTGCCGTCTCGCCGATGACCCGGGCGATCGCGAGGGTGACACCCGAGGCGATGCCGGCGATCGCCGTCGGGATCACGACCTTGAGGATCGTGCGCCACTTCGGTACGCCCAGCGCGAAGGCGGCCTCGCGCAGCTCGTTGGGCACGATCTTGAGAATCTCCTCGGTGGCCCGCACGACCACCGGGATCATCAGTACCGACAGCGCCACTGCGCCGGCGAAGCCGAGCCGGGTCCCCGGACCGAAGAACAGCGTGAACAGCGCCACGGCGAACAGACCGGCCACGATCGACGGGATCCCGGTCATCACGTCGACGAAGAACGTGATCGCCCGGGCCAACCGACCCCTGCCGTATTCCACCAGGTAGATCGCCGTGAGCAGGCCGATCGGGATCGACATCGCCGCGGCCAACCCGGTGATGATCAGCGTGCCCATGATCGCGTGGTAGGCACCGCCGCCCTCGCCGACCACGCCGCGCATGGAGGAGGTGAAGAACTCGGCGTCGAAACGGGCCAGGCCCTGTTCCACCACGGTGATGACGACCGAGATCAGCGGGACCAGCGCGAGCACGAACGCCGAGGTGACGACGACCGTGACGAGCCGGTCGGTCGCCTTGCGGCGGCCCTCGACCGTCCGCGAGGCGACGTAGAGACCGAGGGTGAACACGACGACGGTGCCAACGGCGAACAGACCGAGGCTGAACCCGGTAACCGCCAGCAGCCCGCCCACCACGGCGGCGGCCGCCGCCAACGCACCCGGCACGGCCCAGGACGGGAGCTGTCCCTGACGCTGCAGCCCGCCGGGCATCCGGCTGATGTCGATGTCGCGCTCCGGATCGCGGCGCTGCATGTCGATGGTCATCAGTTCGCCCCCGAGAACTCGCGACGTCGGTTGATGATGAAACGGGCGAGGGAGTTGACGGCCAGGGTGATGAAGAACAGCACCAGCCCGGACGCGATGAGCGTGTTGACCTCGAGCCCGGTGGACTCGGGGAACTCCAGCGCGATGTTCGCCGCGATCGTCGACGGGTTCGCCGAGCTGATCAGGTTGAACGTGATACCCCCGGAGACCGAGAGGATGATCGCGACGGCCATGGTCTCGCCGAGCGCGCGACCGAGGCCGAGCATCGCGCCGCTGATGATGCCCGAGCGCCCGAAGGGCAGCACCGCCATCCGGATCATCTCCCACCGGGTGGCCCCGAGCGCGAGCGCCGCCTCCTCGTGGAGCCGAGGTGTCTGCAGGAAGACCTCGCGAGCGACCGCAGTGATGATCGGAAGGATCATCACCGCCAGCGTCAGCCCGACGACGAGCATGGTGCGACCCGTGGTGGACACCGGTCCGGCGAACAACGGGACGAAACCGAGGTTGTCCTGCAGCCAGGTCATCAGCCCGAGCGAGGCTGGCCCGAGCACGGCGATACCCCACAGCCCGTAGACGATGCTGGGCACCGCGGCGAGCAGGTCGATGAGGTAGCCGAAGGTCTGGGCGACCCGGCGTGGCGCGTAGTGGGTGATGAACAGCGCCACGGCCACCGCGAGCGGTGTCGCGATCAGTAACGCGATCACCGCGGCGAGCAGCGTGCCGAACACCAGCGGCGCGATGTAGGCGACCAGACCCTGGCCGCCGGGGATGTCCGTGGCCGGGGCAACGAGCGCCGGGCCCGCCTCAATGAGCAGAAACGCCGCGACACCGGCCAACACCAGGAGGATGAGCACCCCCGCCGCGGTGGCCGACCCGGCGAAGATCCGGTCGCCGCGCTGGACGACGGGCTTGGGCGTGGTGCCGGGTGTGCCCGTCGGCGCGGGGGCCGGTCCCGGTCTGGTGTCGGTACTCACATCATCCCTTCCGGCGACGGTCCGAGGAAGCTGGTAGCTGGCGGCCGGAGGGCCGGGCGAGGTTCATCATGACGACCGCCCGGGCCTCCTGACTAGGCCGACCAGCTCGGTCAACCGGCAGCCGAGATGGCGTCGATCGCGGGCTGGAAGGTGCTGCGCTGGGTATCGGAGATGGGTGCGTTGCCAGCGGCGGCGGAACCCGCCTGCTGGCCCTCCGAGCTGATCACATAGTTCAGGAAGCCCTTGACCAGGTCGGCCTGCGCCGCGTCCGGGTAGCTCGTGCAGGCGAGCAGGTAGGAGGCCAGCACGATCGGGTAGGTGCCCGAGGCGGTGGTGTCACGCGCCAGCTCGACGGCAAAGTTGTACTCACCCATGCCCTCGACCCGGGGCGACGCCTCGATCACGGCGGCGGCGGCCGCGGCGGTCGGCTCGGTGAACTCCGCACCGACCTTGATGGCGGCCTTGCCCAGCTCGCCTGCCTGGCTCTCGTCGGCATAGCCGATCGCGCCCTGGCCGGCCTGCACGGCACCGACGACGCCAGAGGTGCCCTGAGCGGCCTCACCACCGGCGACCGGCCAGTCGCCGCTGGCCTCGTACGGCCAGTCGGCACCCGCCGTCGCGACCAGGTACTCGGTGAAGTTCTCCGTGGTGCCCGACTCGTCCGAACGGTTCACCGGCGTGACGGCCAGATCAGGCAGCGTGGCGCCGGGGTTGTCGGCCGCGATCGCCGGATCGTTCCAGTTGGTGATCTTCCCATCGAACATCTTGGCGACGGTGGCCGGCGAGAGCTGCAGCTTGTCGACGCCGTCGAGGTTGTAGATCACCGCGATCGGCGAGATGTAGACCGGCATCTGGATCACGTTGTCCGGGCCACCGCCACACTGCTGCTGGGCCAGCGGCAGCTCCTCCGCGTCGAGCGCGGCGTCACTTCCGGCGAACTGCACGCCGCCCGCGGTGAACTGGTCGCGCCCAGCACCCGAACCGGTCGGTTCGTAGTTGATCGTGGCGTCGGGGGCGACGCTCGTGAACCCGGCGATCCAGGCCTGCATGGCGGCCTGCTGGGAGGTGGCACCGGCACCGGCGATGGTGCCGGAAAACGCAGCGGCGTCGCCACCGGCGGGAGCGGACTCGTTGGACGCTCCGCAACCGGCAAGCAGCAGGGCGCCGGTGGTGGCGAAGCCCACCGCGACGATTCGAGCACGGGGACCGTGCCGCACGATCTTCACCTTGATTTTCCTCCGTCGAACGGACCTGCGGCTCGGGGTGGCCGCTCGCCGAGGACGGTAGGCAAGCCCGGTGGCCACCCTCCCCCGATCAGGTGAACGCAGGGTGAACACCTCACCTAGGGTGAGCTGGCCCGTTCGGCCGGACAGGCACCGTGACCTCGCCGTGACCTGCGGGGCCAGATCTCGCGCGGTCGTTTCCAGGGTTGCGAACGGGTGAACGGTTGTCAGCAGATGTACGAAACGTCTGTGTCCCAATGGGTGAATCCGAGCCCCCGGTACACCTGGATGGCGGTCTCATTGTCCGCCTCGACGTAGAGCATCACCTGGCGCAGACCGCGGTCGCGCAGATGCCGCAGGCCGGCGAGGGTGAGCGCGGAACCGAGCCGCATACCGCGCGCCGACGGGTCGACGCCGAGCACGTAGACCTCACCGATCGGCTCGTGGTCGCCGCCGTACCCGTCCCTGTCGTGGCCGTGCACCTTCGTCCAGTGAAAGCCGAGCAGGCGGTCCGCGGCGTCGACGGCCAGCAGGAAGCCGGCCGGTTCGAACCACGGCTCGGCCTCGCGCAACTTGAGCTGATCGAGGTCCCAGCCACCCTGCTCGGGGTGCCAGGCGAACGCGGCGTTGTTGACGCGGAGGAACTCGGCCTCGTCCGCGCCGACCACGAACGGGCGCAGCCGCACCCCGGCGGCCAGCTCCGGGACAGGCAGTGGGGCGAGCAGGCTGCGCCGCAGCTGCCACAGCACGCGCGACCTCGCGAAACCGAGGCGTGCAGCGAGTGCGACCGCCCCCGGATGCTCGCCGTGCGCCCACAGCCGCAGGCGCGCACCCGCGGGGGAACGGGCTGCGGCCATCCGGCCGAGCATCTCGGAGACGATGCGGGTACCCAGGCCCGCGCGGCGGTGCTCCGGGTGCACGGCCAGCTCCCCCGCACCCCCCGCCACCGGGTCGGTGACGTCCAGGTGGGCGAACCCGACGAGCTCCCCACCCGCGGTGCGCGCCAGCAGGTGGGCCGCCGCGTCGTCACCGCCGTGGCGCAGGTGCAGCAGCACGTGCTCGGACAGCGGCGCGTTGCCGTCGGCCTCCGTCACGGCCGTCACGACGGCCAGCACTTCGCGGATCTCGGCCTCGTCCAGCCCTGTCCGCCAGGACAGCTCGGTCACCAGATCGACCCTACCTGCGCCGATCGCAGTGGAGTGCGACGATCTTGACGGTCTCCAGCGTCGATCAGGCCATCCCGGACACGCGACCGGAGACCCGGTCGCCGTCCGCGTCGTCGTCGGTGTCGCTCTCGGCGACCTCGGTCGTCAGCATGCTGCCCATGGCGCCGCGACTCGGGCGCACGAACTTGTAGCCGACGTTGCGTACCGTGCCGATCAGCTGCTCGTGCTCGGTGCCGAGCTTGGCGCGCAGCCGTCGCACGTGGACATCCACGGTGCGGGTGCCACCGAAGAAGTCATATCCCCATACCTCCTGCAGCAGCTGCGCCCTGGTGAACACCCGGCCGGCGTGCTGCGCGAGGTACTTGAGCAGCTCGAACTCCTTGTAGGTGAGCTCCAGGAGCCGACCGCGCAGGCGCGCGGCGTAGGTGGCCTCGTCGATCACCAGCTCGCCGAGCACGAGCGCACCGCTGTCGCGGCCCGCGTCCGCGCCGGGACGCGACCTGAGCAGCCGCAGCCGCGCGTCCACCTCGGCGGGTCCCGCGCCGGGCAGCAGGATCTCATCGACCACCCACTCGCCGGACACCGCGACCAGCCCACCCTCGGTGAGCACCGCGATCACGGGCACGTCCGTACCCGTGCTACCGAGCAGGCGGCACAAGCTGCGCGCGCCCACCAGGTCCTTGCGTGCGTCGACGAGCACCGCGTCATGCGGGCCCGCGTCGAGCAGCGCGGCCACCTCGGGCGCGGCAGTGCGGACTCCGTGTGGCAGCAGCGTCAGCGCCGGCAGTACCGCTCCCGGATCGGGATCAGCGGTCAGCAGCAGGAGCTCCACGTGGTGCCTCCTCTCCACACCGGAAGCCGGAGCGCCCGGCTCGGTACCTTGTCCGATCACGGCAGGCGACACTGACGCACCGTTCACTCCCGCGTGGCCCGGTTGGAACACCACCACGCGGATCGATACAGGATAACCGGGTGAAAGCCGATGCGCGTACCGCTAGCGGGGCGGGTATCGCCACACTCACGGGCACCGGGTCGGCTGGCGGACGCGGTGGCCCGGCCGAGGGCGCCGCAGGCGACGGTTCTACGGTCGGCCCCCCGGCGAAGGGCCGGGTCGGACGGGTCGGAGGTCGGATGAGGCGCCTGGTCATCGTGCTGCTCGTGCTGGTGGGGCTGTTCGTAGCCGTCGACTTCGGATCGGCCGCGCTCGCCGAGTCGGCCGTGTCGCGACAGATGCGCGAGCAGATCGGGCTCGTCGACGACCCGTCGGTGCGGATCAACGGATTCCCGTTCCTCACCCAGGCGCTGTCGGGCGAGTACTCCAGCGTCGACGTCGAGGCCTCCCGGATCAGCGCCGGTGACCTGCGGGAGCTTCAGGTCTCAGCACAGCTCCGCGACGTCACCGCACCGCTGTCGATGCTGCTCGGATCCGGCCCGAAGACGCTGCGCGTGCAGGAGGTCGAGGGCATCGTGCGGGTGTTCGCGAACGACCTGGAGCGGCTCGTCCCGGGTGTCGAGGACCTGCGCATCGAGACCGTGGACGCCGAGGCGCTGCGCCAGGCCGTCGCCGACGGCGGTGACGCGTCACTGGCCGAGCTCGATCCCGACGCCTCGGCCCGGCTCGTGGGCACGCGGACGCTGCTCGGCCAGACCGTCGAGGTGTCGGTCATCGCCGTGCTGGAGCTGGTCGACGGCGAGGCGCAGATCATGCCGCGCGACGTCCGGCTCGGCGGCGGGGATCCGCCCGCGCTCCCGGCGGCGGCGCAGCGGGTGCTGCGGGAGCTGTTCACCGTGCGCGTCGATCCCGGTTCGCTGCCGTTGCAGGTCACCCCGACCGCGCTGCGGGCGCGCGACGGCGCGCTGGAGATCAGCGGGACCGCGCAGGACCTCGTACTCGGGACCGGGACGGCGGGCACGGCGGGCTGAGCACGGCCCCGCAACCATCCGACGAGCACGCTCCCGCGAACCGGGATCCTCGGCTATCCTCGGCCTCGTGTTCTGGCCGCTGACCCGACGACGCGCAGTAGACCTGTGCCGCGTCGGCAGCTGCCTGTGTCGGACGTCCTGAGTCCGCTGCGCGTCCCGTCCGGCTCGCGCATGTCCCGAAACACTCAGGAGCCCGCCCATGCCCACGGCTTCTGGGCTGCGAGCTGTACGCCCGTTCCACCCCGTGAGAGACACCAACCGCCGGAACCACCAGCAGGGAGCCACCACATGAGTCGCCAGGACGTCCTGGTCACCGCCGACTGGGCCGAGAAGAACCTCGGTACCGAAGGGATCGTCTTCGTCGAGGTCGACGAGGACACCACCGCCTACGACGGCGGACACCTGCCCGGCGCGGTGAGAATCAACTGGACCACTGAACTGCAGGACCCGGTGTGTCGCGACATCGTGAGCGCCGAACAGTTCGCGCAGCTGCTCTCCGCCAAGGGCATCTCTCCCGACGACACCGTCGTGCTCTACGGTGGCAACAACAACTGGTTCGCCGCCTACGCCTACTGGGAGTTCAAGCTCTACGGCCACCCGGCCGTCAAGCTGCTCGACGGCGGGCGCAAGAAGTGGGAGCTCGACGGCCGCGTGCTCACCACCGACGTCGTCGAGCGCACCCCCACGAGCTTCCCGGTCCAGGAGCCGGACCTGTCGATCCGCGCGTTCCGCGATGAGGTCGTCGACGCGATCGACACCAAGAACCTCGTCGACGTCCGCTCGCCCGACGAGTTCTCCGGCAAGATCCTCGCTCCCGCCCACCTGCCGCAGGAACAGTCGCAGCGGCCGGGGCACATCCCGTCGGCGATCAACATCCCGTGGAGCAAGGCGGCCAACGAGGACGGCACGTTCAAGTCCGACGAAGAGCTCGCCACGCTCTACGGCGCGGCCGGCTACGAGGAGGGCAAGGCGACCATCGCCTACTGCCGCATCGGCGAGCGCAGCTCCCACACCTGGGTCGTGCTGCACGAGCTGCTCGGTCATTCCGATGTCAAGAACTACGACGGCAGCTGGACCGAATACGGCTCGCTGATCGGCGTGCCGATCGAGCTGGGGGCGGGTCGCTGATGTGCGGAGCACCCGACCAGGCCGTCTCGCTGCCCCCGGGCACCGATCTGAGCAAGGAGACCGTGCTGGCCGGCCGCGTGCTGGCCGCCGGTCAGCCCGTCGGCGGCGCGTTCGTCCGGCTGCTCGACGGCACCGGTGAGTTCACCGCGGAGGTCGTCGCGTCGGCGTCGGGTGACTTCCGGTTCTTCGCCGCGCCGGGTACGTGGACGGTGCGCGCGCTGTCGCGCTCGGGCAACGGCGAGACGGTGCTGACCGCCGACGCGCCCGGCCTGCACCGCGCCGAGATCGCCGTCGCCTGAGGGGACGACACAGGCGGGCAACGACCGCGATCGCCGCCCCGGACCCCCGGGGCGGCGATCGACTCGCCGGGTGCGCACCACTAGGCTCCGCGGCCGTGCACTGGTTTTTCACCGGCCTGCTGATCGCGGTCAGCGCGGGCACGGTAGCCGCCGCTGGCTATCTGCTCCGGCGGCTGTTCACTACGGCGCCGGGCACGCCCGACGTGCCGGTGGATCCGGCACCGTGAGCGGGCCCGAGCTGCCCGACCCGCCCACTGGGTCGGCGAGCGCCGCCCCCGACGCACCGCAGCGCAACCGCCCACGCTTCGACGACCTCCCCGTGCCCGACGACACGGCCAACCTGCGGGAGGGCCCCGACCTGCACGAGCAGTGCCTCGGGCTGCTTCCGCTGGTCGGGGTGTGGCGCGGTACGGGCGAGGTCGTGTACCCGACGATCGACGGGCCCTTCACGTTCGGCCAGCAGCTCGTCTTCGCCCACGACGGGCGCCCGTTCCTGTCCTACGAGTCCCGGGCGTGGCTGCTCGGTCCCGACGGTGCGGTGCTGCGCCCCGCAGCGCGCGAGACCGGGTTCTGGCGACCGCAGCCCGACGGCGACCTGGAGGTGCTCCTCACCCACGCCACCGGCATCACCGAGATCTTCTACGGGCGGGCCCGGAACCTGACGTCCTGGGAGCTCGAGACCGACGCGGTGGTGCGCACGGCCTCGGCGAAGGCCGTCACGGCCTCGCACCGGCTCTACGGGCTGGTCGAGGGTGGGGAGCTGGCCTACGTCGACGAGCGTGCGATGCAGGGCCAGCCGCTGCAACCGCACCTCTCGGCGCGGCTGCGCCGCATCGCGGGCTGAGCCGGCGCCGCGCGAGACACCCCGGTCGTGGGGGCGCGATGGTCTACGACTCGGCGGTGGCGCGGGGTTCGGCGTCCGCAGCCGGGCGGAACAGATCGGCGGGTTCGGACACCGGTTGGGTCGAGGTGCGCCGGAACGCGGCCTGGTCTCCGCTGGCCGGGGAGTCTCCGCTGGCCGGGGAGGCGCCCGCGAGGAGGCGAGGGTCTGCAGGCGTGCGCGGCGACGACGCGGAACTGCGTGGACCTCCCCCGGGAGGTGACGCAGGAGCCGGGCCGCTCGATCCACCCGAAGAGGTGTCATCCGGCGGTGCGCCGCCGGGGGGCGAACTATGCCGGCCGCGCGCATCAGGCACCGATCCACCACGTCCGGGTGTGCCCGGACCGACCTGGTCGGGCCGGGGCTTCGGAGCGGACGTAGCCCGGTGGTCCGGCCCCGGTCCGGGCGCCTGCGGGGGGCCGGATGGCGCGCCGCCGGAACGCGCCCCGGCACCCTGAGTGCCGCCGGGCTGCTGCCCTACCCCGGGAACCGGTCGCATCGGGCCGGGCGGTGCTGCGCCCGGGGCCGAGTCCCGCGTGGTTCGCGGAGCCGGCGCCATGCCGTCGCGCGGTGGGAAGTCACGCGGTGGGAAGTTGCCCCGGGCCGGTGGCGGCGGGGCGAGCAGGCCATCGAGCTGGCCACGCATCCGGTACAGCTCAGCGAGCATCGCGTCGCGCTGGCGCACCAGGTCGGCGAGGTGCGCCCGGGCTTTCTCCTCGTCGGCGAGCGCCGTGTTGCGGATCTCTGCAGCCTCCTCCTCCGCAGTCTGCAGGATGCTCTGCATGCGGTCGGAAAAGTTGCCGATCATGTCTGGGGACTCATCGAGAGGTGGCGGTGAGCCGTGCGGGGGAAGTGGGATGGGGCGTGGGCGACCTGCGGGAGGGCCCTGCTGACCGGACTGGCTCCACACTCTCTCCAGGTCGGCCTGCATCCGGGCGAGCACGTTCTGCAGGTATGCCACGTGCTCATCGACCTGCCGACGGTCGTAACCACGAAGCACGACATCGAATCGAGGGGTGCCGGCCGAGCCCGCGTTGGTCGTCATCGCTGGTCCTCCCGAGCGTGCTCACCGTGCCTGACGCCGAGGGTAGGTAGATCGTCGCGGTACCGCCTGGCCGTCCACTCCAATGGAGCATACCGACAGGGGACGATTCTCCCTTCCCGCCCCTGACGGCCTACCATCGACCCGGTGGACACCTCGTCGATGCTCGATCCCCCTAACGGATCTTCGGCGCTGCGACGCACGCTGCACCAGCGCGGTCTCCGGATGACGCCGCAGCGGCAGCTGGTACTCGACGCGGTCCGTGACCTTGGCCACGCCACCCCCGAACAGATCTGCACGCAGGTGCAGCGGGCCGCACCCGCCGTCAACATCACCACGGTCTACCGCACGTTAGACCTGATGGAGCGCATCGGCCTGGTGCGGCACACGCACCTCGGGCATGGCGCGCCCACCTACTCCGAGCAGGAGCATCAGCACGTCCATCTGGTCTGCCACAGCTGTAGTGCGATCATCGAGGCGCCGACGGACCTGTTGGACGGCCTGGCCGACCAACTGCGCGCCGAATCCGGCTTCGAGCTCGACGTCACCCACGTCGCACTGTCCGGGCTGTGCCGCACCTGTCACGAGGCCCCTACCCCTGACGACGCCCCTACCTGCCACGACGCCGTTGCGGCGGAGAGCCCGTGACCCGGCCCGAGGGCACTCCACCCGAGCACACCTCGCCCGGCAGCGACAACGACGCGGGAGTCCCTCTCCACCGCGGCGACCCGCCGGCCGAGCAGCGAGCGATGGCACGCTCGGCCGCTGTGGTCGACCGCGGGCACCGTGGTGTCATCGCGGTCCCCGGGCCGGACCGCCTGACATGGCTGCACCTGCTGCTCACCCAGCACGTCAGCGAGCTGCCCACCGACACCGGCACCGAGGCGCTCGTGCTCGACCTCAACGGCCGGGTCCTGCATCACATGGTTGTGGCGCATGTGGGTGACTCCGTCTACCTCGACACCGAACCCGACGGGGTCCCCGAGCTGCTGGACTACCTGCAGAAGATGGTGTTCTGGTCCCAGGTCGAGCCGCGCGACGCCACCGGCGAGCTGGCCGTGCTGAGCCTCGTCGGGCCGGCGACGCCCGCGGTGCTCGCGGCCGCGGGTGTGGACGAGCCCGCGGCGCCCCACGGGGTGTGCGCGCTGCCTGGCGGCGGGCTGGTGCGGCGCATGCCGTGGCCCGGCGCCGACGCGACGGACCTGCTGGTGCCCCGGGCCGCCCAGAGCACCTGGTGGGACCGGTTGACGTCCGCGGGTGCGCGACCGGCCGGCACGATGGCGTTCGAGGCGCTGCGCGTGGAGGCCTTGCGCCCACGACTGGGCGTGGACACCGACGACCGCACGATCCCGCACGAGGTCGGCTGGATCGACTCGGCGGTGCACCTGACCAAGGGCTGCTACCGCGGGCAGGAGACGGTGGCCCGGGTGGCGAACCTCGGCCGCCCGCCGCGACGGCTCGTGCTGCTGCACCTCGACGCGGGCGACGAGTACCTGCCGGTGCCGGGCGACCCGGTACTGCGCGAGAGCCGCACAGTCGGCCGGGTCGGCACGGTGGCACTGCACCACGAGCTCGGTCCGGTGGCCCTGGCGCTGGTGAAGCGGTCGGTGCCGGTGGATGCGGAGCTGGTGGCCGGAGTGGACGAGCGGGCCGCCCCCGCCGCCATCGACCCCGATTCGGTCCCCCCGGAGGACGACGTACCCCCGCCAGGACGCGCCGCCCAGATCCGCGGCGGCCTGCGCCACTGAGACGTATCGGCACGCGATCTGCAGGCTGCTAAGTCATGCTCGGATGCTCACCTCGAAGGCTGGCCGAGATGCCGTACCCTCCTCGCATGACCGAGCGGGTCGAGGCCGACGTAGACGAGACGACAGCGGCGTATCTGCATCAATGCGCGCACCAGCGCGGCGTCAGTGTCGGTGCCGCGGCTGCTCATCAGTTGCGTGAGCTGGCATTAGCCGATGCTGTTCGGGCCCTTGCTGCCTGGGATCCCGACGGGTCCTACGCGGAGGCTCAGGCCGACGAGCGGGAGAGCGCCGCAGCCAGCCACAGCTAGCCACAGCTAGCGCTGTTACCGCACCACCGTGTCGGTGACCGTAGGCAACCTGCCGAGGTAAACCAACCCTCACCATCGGGATGGTGGGACGTCTGGCACCCTTCCCGGGTGCGTCGCGGCGAGATCTGGCAGTACCGGCCCGTACTTGAGCGTCCAGGTCAGTCCCTGGTGAGGTTGATCGTGAGTGCGGATTTCCTGAACGAAGGCGAGGGCGCCACTGTTCTCGGCGTGCACCTGGTCGACCGGGACCCCGAGTCGTTGCTGGCGCCGCGGATCGGAGCACACGGCTTCGCGAACGTCATGACGATCGAGGCCGTCCTCCGTCGTCGACTCGACGCACGCATCGGCCTCGCGAAGCCGGAGGAGATGGAACAGGTGGCCAACGCCCTGCGCGCAGCGCAAGACCTCTGACGTCAGCACGGTCATCATGATCCTCTCGATCGCGTGGAACGGGCGCCGGCCGCACCTCGCACAGCTTCTGGTGTCCTCGCACAGCGCCGGCGGTATGCGAGGACCCCCGTACGTGTGCGAGGTCGTCGGCTGATCGTGTGCACCGGGCGTGACGACGCGGTCAGGGGACGAGGGTGGCGAGGAAGGCCCGCCAGGCGGGGGTGGAGAAGGCCAAGGCGGGGGCGGCGCGGTCCTTGGAGTCACGCACCAACACCCGGCCCGCCGCGACACCGCTCCCGTCGCAACCGGTGTACCAGCCCACCTCGACGCACGCTGCGGCACCGTTGCTGTAGCTGCTCGTGCGCCAGACAATCCCGTCCGGCTCAGGCGCGGTCATCATGATCCTCTCGATCGCGTGGAACGGGCGCTGCCCGCACCTCGCACAGCTTCTGGGGTCCTCGCCCCGCGCCGGGGCGGGTCGGCGCCCCCCGTAACTGGGCGTGGGCGTCGGCTGGTGGCGGGGCCCCGGGGGGGCGCGGCGGTCGGGGGGGGGGGG